>NZ_CAURLX010000005.1:0-78333 GCF_963525585.1 uncultured Capnocytophaga sp.
AGGTACGCATTATTTTTGAATGTGCAAAATAAATTGATTACTTTTTTTACGGATAGAAAGTTAAAGTTTTATTAATGAAAAAACACGGAGTATATTCCGTGTTATTATAAGGTTGCACTTGTCTTTTTCTACAAAAAAAATGTACATTTCATTTTAAATTTATGTACATTTCGTTTTGCTGATTATATAAATAGGAAAACTATTTTAATTGAATATAATATTAATTTAAAAGTATATTCACTTTTTTTCGTATCTTTGCCCCTTAAACATTATTATACTGAATATTAAACGAATGAAAAATATCCGTAATTTCTGCATTATTGCACATATCGACCACGGTAAGAGTACCCTTGCTGACCGCCTACTCGACTTTACCCAAACTGTAACCGAACGCGAAAAACAAGACCAATTGCTAGATAATATGGACTTGGAGCGCGAGCGCGGCATCACTATCAAAAGCCACGCTATACAGATGGAGTACGTGTATAAAGGCGAAACTTATATCCTTAACCTTATCGATACCCCCGGTCACGTGGATTTCTCTTACGAAGTATCGCGCTCTATAGCTGCTTGCGAGGGGGCGCTACTGATAGTAGATGCAGCCCAAAGCATTCAGGCTCAGACGATTTCTAACCTGTACTTGGCTCTTGAAAACGACCTTGAAATCATACCCATACTCAACAAAATAGACCTACCCAGCGCTAACCCCGAAGAGGTGAAAGACGATATTGTAGACCTACTGGGCTGCTCCCCTGATGATATTATCCCTGCCAGCGGTAAGACCGGCTTGGGCGTTGAGGCCATTTTAGAGGCGATTATCGAGCGTATTCCTGCTCCTAAAGGCGACCCTAAAGCACCGCTGCAAGCCCTTATCTTCGACTCGGTATACAACTCTTTCCGCGGAGTGGAGACTTACTTCCGTGTGATGAATGGCGAGATACGCAAAGGGCAGAAAATCAAGTTTATGTCCAACGGCAAGACCTACGATGCCGACGAGGTGGGTACCCTCAAGCTCAACCAAGTGCCTAAGCAAGTGATTAGTGCCGGCGATGTGGGCTACCTCATCACCGGTATCAAAGATGCGCGCGAGGTGAAAGTGGGCGATACCATTACCTCGGCAGTAGATGGCTGTAAGGAGGCTATCGACGGCTTTGAGAACGTAAAACCGATGGTATTCGCGGGTATCTATCCGGTAGATACTGAAGATTACGAAGAGCTACGCGCCTCGATGGAAAAACTACAGCTAAACGATGCTTCACTGGTGTTTACCCCAGAGAGTTCGGCGGCTTTGGGCTTTGGTTTCCGTTGTGGTTTCTTGGGTATGCTACACTTAGAGATTGTGCAAGAGCGTTTAGAGCGCGAGTTTGGTATGACCGTAATTACCACGGTGCCCAACGTAAGTTATCACGCCTTTACCAAGAAAGAACCTGAAAAAGCGATTATCGTTAATAACCCATCAGACCTGCCCGACCCTTCCAAATTAGACCGTGTAGAAGAGCCTTACATCAAAGCGAGTATCATCACCAAATCGGACTTCGTAGGGCAAGTAATGTCGCTCTGTATAGAAAAACGCGGACAGATAACCAATCAGCACTACTTAACCCCTGAGCGTGTAGAGCTAAACTTTGATATGCCTTTGGCCGAGATAGTGTTTGACTTCTACGACCGCCTCAAAACGGTGAGCAAGGGCTATGCTTCGTTTGACTACTCCCCTATCGGAATGCGTGCTTCTAACCTTGTGAAGGTGGATATTCTTATCAACTCGCAGTCCGTCGATGCGCTTTCGGCTCTTATCCACGCCGATAATGCTTATAATATAGGTAAGAAGATGTGCGAGAAGCTGCGTGAGCTCATACCGCGCCAGCAGTTCGACATTCCGATACAGGCAGCTATTGGGGCTAAAATCATCTCGCGTGAGACCATTAAAGCCTTGCGTAAGGACGTTACTGCCAAATGTTACGGAGGGGATATCTCGCGTAAGCGTAAGCTCTTAGAGAAACAGAAAGCCGGTAAGAAGCGTATGCGCCAAGTAGGGAATGTGGAAATACCACAAAGTGCGTTTATGGCGGTGCTGAAACTGAATGACTAGTCCGTAGCACGGTCGGCCAAAAATATAAAGTCTAAATACTTATCATTATGTCAGAAAACAAAGAACTAACGAATTTTGTTAAAGAAACAGGCAGTCAATTAGTAGGAAATTTGTATACAGATTTTCTTCAGCCTTCTATAAAAACCTTAGGTACAACACTTGGTAGTGTTGTAGAGCTTGTAACATTATTTCAAGTACCTATTCAGTATGTAAATGAAAAAGTTAAGCTTAACTTTTCTAAAAGGTTAAAAGAGTATGCTAAAAAGTTAGAAGAAATTCCTGATGAAAAGAAATGTGAAGTCAATCCTCAAATAGGAGTTCCTATAATGGAAAGATTAGGTTATACAACTAATGATGAAATTGCTGATTTATTTACAAATTTACTAACAAAAGCAAGTTCTGTAGATACTGTTAATTTGGCTCACCCAAGCTTTGTGCAACTAATAGAAAGATTATCAGTTGATGAGGCAAGAATTATAAAGTATCTTGTAGATGAAGATTATATTTTGTCTTTATCAATTAAAATTATAACTAATGATGAAGGAAGTTATTTAGAGCCAGTAAGAAATAGAACCTTAATTTCCAATAGAGTACATTTAGAATTTCCTGAAAATGAAGGTGTCTATTTAGATAATTTAGTAAGTATGGGAATATTAGATATAGCTCAAGGCAGACATCTATCGGATGAAGCATTATATGAACCTCTTTTAGAGAAATATTCTGTACGAAAAGCAGTAGGATTCAATATTAAAAAAATAGAATATCCAAAATCATTTTACCTAATTACAGATTTCGGAAAGTCTTTTATAAAAGCTTGTAATAATATTCAATAATTCACTAACCATTTAAACTTATATTTTATGCCTGTAAAATACAATGTAGTAGAGCGTAAGAATCTGTTAGATAAAACAGCGACTCCCAAGTTTTATGCCAGTGCCAAAGCTGATGGAGAAATCTCTTTAAAGGCTCTTGCCAAAGAAATTGCTCAAAATAGCACTACTGTATCGGATACCGATGTATTGGCTGTGCTTAACGACCTTACCAAAGTGCTTGTTAGGCACCTATCAGAGGGCGAAATTGTGAAGTTGGGTGACTTTGGTAACTTCCAAATTACCCTCACCAGCGAGGGCGCTCCTTCTGCCGAGAAGTTCACCGCTTCACACATCAAGGGTAACAAAATTCAGTTCCGCCCAGGTGCCGACCTCCGCGATATGCTCAAAACCGTTAAGTACGAAAAATACAAGAAATAACCTCTCTTATCACACCTATATATGCGTGAGCTTACAGGTATATACCCGCAGGCTTACGCATATATACAGATAAAGCATTAGATATATACCCGTGAAGTGATGGGTATATACTCATAAGGAAAGCTATTTTCTTGGTTGAATTCAAAATTATGAAACAAAAACTTCGGAAGTTAATACATAAAGACAAAGAATATTTATATCGGGTAGATACCGTCTATAATAGGAAAAAGGATCAAAACTCGCTACTTTCGGTACGTATTTTCTTAAATGGGGAGAAAAATACGCCCTTGTGTGTTGATTTTATCACGATTGAAGATGAATTTATGGGGCAACCTCTGAATGGAAATATCAAATTGCTGAATAAAACTACACAAACCGAAGATAACATCAACCTCAATGAACCTAAATATATCCCCAAACTTATTGACTGGGGTACAGCACAAGGGTGGATAGGAAGTAATAAAATAGCTCCCCTCAATGGGGTACTCTTTTTGCAGTTATTGGGTTATGATACTACTCCCTTACAAACAAAAGAAAGATAATGATAGAAAAATCCTTTCCCTCTTACCTGCAGAAAGATGCTACTAAAATAGCAGATTTTCTACAGCAAAATAACCCTAAGGACTTCAAAACTATAGGAACGGAAGCTGTTTGCCTCAAAGGGGAATTTTTGGAGTTACCTCAAAGAGTCTATTTTGGAGAATACAATACCCAAAGTCTGACTTTAGTTCAAGAGCAAATGCTTAGTTGCTTGTATTTGTGTCATTGTAATGGTCATTTAAGAGAATATTACTTAAGAAAAGTATTGGAGGTGAAAGAAGATTTTGCTTTGCCCTTTATCGCCAAACTTTTTGGGGATTATGTGATAGAAATATTAGAAGTGCTTCACCACAAACTTCCTAATGATACTCGTAATAAATTAAGGGATTTCTTTCGTGAAAATCCTTCTTATCAAAAGCGTATAGAAAGCCGTATAGCTAGTTATTGGGATCTTTTCTATCAAAATATTTATCCTTATTTAAAAAAATATGTAGGCTACCAATTATTTCAAACTATCGTAAAATAAAAGAAATGACGCGATTCATTACTCAAAAAGATTTACTACGGGAATCAATGAAGAGAATAAACTACAAAGTCGCAATGAAATTGCAAATACCAGGAACAATTACCCCTATAAGTCTCAGTTACGAACTGAAAAACAGTGAGTTTGTATTGGATTTCATTGAAGAAGTACTGAAACATTAAAATAGCCCAAACGCTAAAAAAATGTTGTTTGGGCTATTCTCTCTAATAATTCCTTAAGGACAGGAAGTTCATCAATAGTTACTAATTGCTGTTTGTATTCCTTAAAATGAGGAATACCTTTGAAATAATTTGTATAATGCCTGCGGGTCTCAAGGATTCCTAAGCGTTCTCCTTTCCACTCTACCGCCCAAAGCAAATGTTGTAAGGCTGCCTGAGCACGTTGAGCTATGGTAGGAGGAGCAATCTTTTCACCTGTTTTAAGGTATTGTTTTATTTCATCAAATATCCAAGGATAACCAATGGCTGCTCTTCCTATCATTATTCCATCTACTCCATAGGTATTTTTGTAAAGGAGTGCTTTCTCAGGAGAATCAATATCTCCATTTCCAAAAATAGGAATATGAATGCGGGGGTTGTCTTTTACTTTAGCAATATATGACCAATCTGAATGCCCCTTATACATCTGGGTACGAGTGCGGGCGTGGATAGAGAGAGCTTGTATGCCTACATCCTGCAGGCGTTCGGCTACCTCTTCTATATTGATAGCATCACTATCCCAACCTAAACGTGTTTTGACCGTTACAGGTAGGTGAGTACTCTTAACAACTGCTTGGGTGAGGCGTACCATCAGGTCAATATCCTTAAGAACAGCAGCTCCAGCTCCCTTGGCTACCACTTTCTTAACAGGACAACCAAAATTAATATCTACTACATCAGGGGAGACTGTTTCCACTATTCGAGCCGAAAGAGCCATTGCTTCCTCATCTCCTCCAAATATCTGGATACCTACGGGGCGCTCGTCATCAAAAATATCCAATTTTTGCCTACTTTTCATTGCATCCCGTATAAGCCCTTCAGAGGAAATAAACTCACTGTAAAGCATATCTGCCCCGTGTAGCTTACACAATATCCTGAAAGGAGGATCACTTACATCCTCCATTGGGGCTAATAGTAAGGGAAATTCTCCCAAGGATACTGAACCTATCTTTACCATTCTTTATAATTCTATTTGGAATAACTCTGACAGATAGAGAGCTACTCCATCTTCCTTATGATGATGAGTGGTGGCATTGGCTATTGCTTTAACCTCTTCACGAGCATTGGCTACAGCTACTCCTAAGCCCACTGCTTCAAGCATCTCTTGGTCATTATAATTATCTCCAAAAGCGATTGCCTCTGCAAGAGTAATATCTGGGTGATGTGCTAGGAAAACATTTATCCCTGTGAGCTTAGAAATTCCTTGTAAGGTGATTTCTATATAAGTATTCTTTGCTCTGTAGAGTTGTAATTGTCCGCTCATTTTTTCCTGCAACAGTTGCCACATTTTCTCTATAAAATGCTCTTCTCCCATTAACATTAGCTTATGAGCTCCCTTATTCTGAGCTTTCCAAAGAGAAATAACCTCTTCATTAGGCTTTACCACGGGTTTTGTACAAGTATTTCGCTCTTCTCTCTCTGCCCAAGCATCTGTCTGAGGTACATACCATTCGTTATAGTTATAGAAGCTAATATGTACTTTGCCTTCAGCATATTGGTGATTCATTGCTACAATTTCCTCACAAAGGGTAATGGGAATTTCTACCGAATGAAGTTGTTTTTCCCCATCCAGTACCAAGGCTCCATTATAAGCAATCAGAGGCATCCTTAAAATCCCTGCTTTTTCCTGTAAATAATACATCTGTACAGGCATTCGTGAAGAAACCAATACAATGGGTAGGCGATCTTTGAGCTCAGAAAGAACTTTTATCGTTTTCTCTGAAAGGGTTCTTTGAGCATCTAAGAGAGTGCCATCTATATCCGAAAATAAAATTTTGTATGACATTGATTTGTAATTAATAAGTTTCCAACATATCCACCTCAGCAGCTCGGAGAAGGAAGTTATGTAGTTTGTAGTTTTCTATAAAAGGAGGTAATTTTTCACTGCCTGGTCCATACATTGCTAATTCTGTATAATCAGAGGAGTGATCCATACTAATCCATCCTACCGATGTATATTTTCTCTGGAGCTCTCCCAATAGGAAATAAGGAAGATTTAGATAATTATAGAGCCCTCCTTCTCGCTCTTCGCCTTTATAATAGTATAAAATATGTTCTACCTCTTCATCTGTAAAAGGAATATTTCCAAAATTATACATCAAAAGCTCTTTGACTTTGCTTATACTATCACTTACATTGATACTTTGAAGCGTATAATCATTAGAATGGCGGAATTTGGCTATATTATCAAAATTTCTATTACATTCTTCTCCATAAATAAGACCTGGATTCGCATTACCGTGATCAGAAGTAACCACCACAAGGGTATTTCCGTCCTTCTTGGCAAAATCGATAGCTACCTTAACAGCATCATCAAAAGCTAATTGATCAAAAATAAGCGCCCCTATATCATTCCCGTGAGCTGCCCAATCCACTTTTCCTCCTTCTACTTGTAGAACAAAACCTTGCTTATGGTCCTTCATCATCTCAATTGCTTTCTCTGTCATCTGTGCCAAAGTAGGAATTTCCTTATATCCATTGGTATGAGTTTCATCTATGGTGTAAGGTAATGGATCGTGATCAAAAACTCCCAAAAGAGGTGCATTTTTAGGAGCCTCTTTCATCTGAGTTACATTTTTAACCACTGTAAATCCTTTTGCTTTGTATTCGGCATACATATCTCGCTTATCTTTTCGCTTTTCTGGATTAAAATATTTATCTCCACCTCCCATCATTACATCAAAGCGTAAATCAAGATATTTTTCAGCAATTTTTGGTTGTGATTTTCTTTCTTTGCTATTAACACAGAAGCCTGCAGGAGTTGCGTGGGTGATGGGAACTGTGGTTACACAACCTGCCTTTTTGCCTGCTTTCTTAAATTTTTGGAAAATAGGCGTATATTCCTCTCCATTTACGCCTATATTAATCATTCCATTGATAATTCTATGCCCACAGCCCCAAGAGGAACTTGCCGCAGAAGAGTCGGTAACCAAAGAACTTGCAGATTGCATATCCATAGAGGCTTTTACAGCCAAGTTCTGTTCATAAAGGGAAATCCAAGCAGTACTACGACCTAAAATGCGCTTGGAATAAAGATCAGCCATTACCAACGTTCCTATACTCATTCCATCACTTACCAAAAAGATAATATTCTTGGCTTTTTTGCGAGCAAAAGCCTCTGTGGCTTGTGCTTTTGCTATAGAAGGAATAAAGAGTGAACTTGCTCCTGCTAATAGCGAATTTTTTAAGAAGTTTCTTCTTTGCATTTTTTAGAAATTTAACAATTAACTATTTATAATTTTAATTTTATCTATTCAAAAATTTGACCGTAAAAGTAAGATTTCTTTCAAAGGTTACCAAGTTAATTTTATAGTTTATTTCGCTAATGTTTTATTATAATTTTACATTATAGTTATTATATATGATCCATCTTTAGCTTTACTATAAAGGTAGCTCCCTCCCCTTCTTGAGAATCTAGAGTAATCTCTCCATTATGTGCTTTTACAATATGTTTCACCATAGCTAGTCCCAAGCCAGAACCAGAATTCTTAGTAGTAAAATTAGGCTCAAAAATTCGTTCTTGCAGCTCCAAGGGAACTCCATTTCCATTATCCTTAACTATTATACAGACCTCATTATCTTCTACAGAAGAAATTATCTCTATTTTAGGTTCTATAACATTCTCTGTGGCATATATTGCATTCTTAAGGAGGTTGGTGAGCATTCTATTAATCTGATTTTTATCTACAGAAATGTAAATATGATTTAATTCACTTGTAAAATGAATATAAGGTATATCAAAAACCGCTATAGTCCGCTTAATAATAGTATTCATATCCTCTATTTCTTTCTTTTGAACAGGCATAGAAACCAAAGAAGAAAAAGCATCCGATATATCACTAAGAGTATCTATATGCTGGAGGAGCATTTGTGTAAAATTATGTACCTTTTCTTGAGATTGCGGGTCTTGAGGGTCAAACTTACGATCAAAATTCTGCACACTTAATCGCATAGGAGTTAGTGGATTTTTTATCTCGTGAGCTATTTGTTTTGCCATATCTTTCCAAATTCGCTCTCGTTCTATTTTAGCTAAAGCTTTTTTACTTTTTTCTATTTCATCAACCATCTCATTATAAGAGAAAATGAGTTCTCCTATTTCTGTGGTTGTATTTTTGAGGTTAATTTTCTCATTCTTTCCCAAAAAATGTGTTGTCCTAAGTTTCTTTTGTATCACCTTGAAAGAATGAGTGATATACCGCGAAATAAGAAAAGCAATTCCTATGGTAATAAGCAAAATTACCACATATACCCAACCCAAATTATACAATGAATTAAGCAAAAAACCCTCATTGAATGTATCATTCTCAAAATGAGGAATATGCAGAATCAATAAAGGTTTATATTGTAAATCATTAATATAAGAATAGGAATATTGAAAACTATCTTCATTGGTAACCGTTTGGAAGACTAACCGCTTATCCACAGAATTAGACAAGTGATCAAGTATAGTATCAGAGATACACTGATGTAATTCATTATTCCTAAGAGCAGCTTGAGAACTTATCAAGAAAGTTCCATTAATACTATAAAGATTAAAGTTTGTATTCTCTATATCTGCTATACGGTATATCTCTTCTCGGAAAATAAGAGGGATATATTTGTCTTCCACGGGAAAAGTTGTCTGAGAGAATACATAACGTATTTGCATTATCAGCTGTTGCTCCTTATGCAGAAGACGCTCACTATGATAAGTCTGAGATTGTTTTCTATACTGAAAAATTGTAACTATAGCTATAGCTACAAAAGATATTATAGTGATACCAATAAGGCTCACAAAGATACGAAAACGTAGGGATTGCAATGTTCTTTTGGAGGGAATAACTCTCACTGATAACTCTCACTATAAAATTGAGGCAAATTTACAAAAAATAATATTGGAAAACTAATAAAAAATGAATCCCTTTTTGTCAAAAATAAATTGTACTTTTGCACTCAAAATATATAAAAAATTATTCTAATTATTTATCCTTAAGAAAACGTAATGATTACCATAAAAAAAATTAACAATAAAAAGGAAATGCTTGATTTTGTAAAATTTCCTTTTTCATTATATAAAAATAGTAAAACTTGGGTTCCGCCTCTCATCTCAGAGGAATTGGCTACTTTTGATCCTAAGAAAAACCCCGTTTTTGAATATTGTGAAGCCTTTTTCTATCTTGCTTACAAAGAGCAAAAAATAGTAGGACGTATTGCTGTTATCATTAATCATTATGAGATTAACAAAGGTGTGAGAAAAGTACGTTTTGGGTGGCTAGATATGATTGATGATATAGAAGTCACCAAAGCACTTCTAGAAAAAGCCATAGAGAAAGGAAAAGAAAAAGAACTGGATTATGTGGAAGGTCCTATGGGATTCTCTAATATGGATAAAGTGGGGGTCCAGACCTATGGTTTTGATCACATAGGAGGAATGGTCACTTGGACTAATTATCCTTACTATGTAGAACATTTCAACCAATTAGGTTGGCAGAAAGAAAAAGGATATGTAGAGTCCTTATTCTACCTCAAAGATGTGAATTATGATACTTACAAGAAAGCTGGAGATGTGGTAGAACGCCGTTATGGGCTTTCCTACGCTCCTATAAAAACAAATAAGGATATTATTCCTTATATAGATGAAATGTTCGACTTATTCAACACCTCTTATGCAAATCTTTCCTCTTTTATTCCTGTCTCTGAAAAACAAAAAGAATATTTTAAGAAAAAGTATATTCCTTTTGTACTTCCTGAATTTATCAAATTTATCCTAGATAAAAATGGAAAAATTATCTGCTTTGCCATTATGATTCCTTCTTTCTCTGAAGCCCTCCAGAAAGCAAGAGGTCATCTCTTTCCTTTTGGGTTCTTCCACTTATGGAAGGCTCGAAAAAATCCCAAAATATTAGAATTCTACCTTATAGGAATTAGTCCTGAATATCAGTCTAAAGGAATCCCTGCAATGCTATTCCGTGATTGTTATTTACTATTCAAGGAAAAAGGAATTGAAAAATGCATTATTACTCCTGAATTAGAAGATAATATTGCTATACAGAAGCTCTGGAAAAACTTTAATCCTGTTGATTTTGGTCGTAGAGCTACTTTTAGATTTGATATAAATAATTGATATTCTATATATTAAAAAATTATATTTTTTCCTAAAAATATTTTAAAGAAAAATTTTGAGAATTAGAAAAAAATAATTATCTTTGCGCAAAGATAAAAATCTATTATGAAAACGCTTCTAAAGACTGTAACTATTATAGATAGTAGCAGTCCTTACCACTTGAAAAAACAAGATATCCTGATCGAAAATGGGGTTATCAAGCAGATAGCTCCAGAGATTCTTTCCACTGAAGAATACAAAGTGATATCCAACTGTTATGTCTCTCAAGGATGGGCTGATAGTAGTGTAAGTTTCGGAGAACCAGGATATGAAGAACGTGAAACCTTAAATAATGGCTTACAAGTAGCTAGCCAAAGTGGTTTCACTCAGGTGATGCTCAATCCTACTACACATCCTATCAGTGATACACGTAGCCAAATTAGTTATCTAAAAAAAGCTTCCGAAGGAAGTACTACTCAAATATTCCCAATAGGAGCTCTTACCACTCAGAGCCAAGGAGCTTATCTGGCTGAGCTCTATGATATGCAACAAGCTGGAGCAGTTGCTTTTGGAGATTACAAACGAACTATTTCTCAGGCTAATTTGTTAAAAATAGCCTTACAATATACACAACCTTTTAATGGTATTGTGATCTCTTTTGCTTGTGATTCTTCCATTATGGGTAAAGGAGTGGTTAATGAGCATATTTCTGCCACTAGGTTAGGCCTAAAAGGAATCCCTGCTCTTGCTGAAGAAATTATTATTGCAAGAGATTTGGCTGTTTTAGAATATGCTGGAGGCAGGCTTCATATCCCTACTATTTCCACAAAAAAATCATTAGAACTCATCACTCAAGCCAAAGAGAAAGGACTAGATGTGTCCTGTAGTGTAGCTACTTATAACTTACACTTGACAGATGATGTTTTAGATAATTTCAACACAAATTATAAATTACTTCCTCCTTTGAGAAATCTATCACAAGTAGAAGCTCTACAGGAAGGTGTAAAAAATGGAGTTATAGATATGGTTACTTCTGACCATTTCCCTCTTGATATTGAATGCAAAGCTAAAGAGTTTGACTTAGCTGATTTTGGAACCATTGGTTTAGAAAATAGTTTTGGAATCCTCTTACAGCACTTTTCGTTAGAAAAGACTATTGAAATGCTTACCAATGCCAAAAAACGTTTTGGACTTCCCTCCTACTCCATTAAAGAGGGAGCTAAAGCGAATATAACACTTTTCACCATTGAGGGTGAATCCATTTTTACCGTAAATTCCATAAAATCTTCTTCAAAAAACTGTGCTTTTCTAGGAGAAAAAATGAAAGGAAATATTCTCGGTGTAATTACTGGATAGAAGAGACTTATTCTTTAAAAAAAATGCAAAAATATTAATTCCTTACTCAAAAAAATCAATCAACAAGTAAACCTTAACCAATTTTTATTGACAAAAGTTGTACTTTCTTATGCTCAAACATTAGGCGAATAATTTGTTTCTACTTTTTTTAACCAAAAAGCAACTCAAGCAATTTCTTCACCTAAATTAAATTCATTTCTTTCCTAAACAAAGAATTCCTATCCCCTCTCCTGTAGAGGACACGTTCGTATTTACTTTTTTTAAAACCAAAATTGAAAAGTTTTTCATTAAACTACTTGGTAAGACCTGCTACTAAAGAGCAGGAAAATGGGAAATTCCCTGCAATTTTTTTACTACACGGTTATGGAAAAGACAAAGAGGAATTATTTTCTATGGCCAATGAACTCCCTCAAGAGTATACAATTATCTCTGTACAAGCTCCTTACAAGTTATCTGACACAGAATTTTTCTGGTATGCCATTGAACTAGTTTCCTCCAAATGGTGTGACATTGTTCAGGCACAAGCAACTCAATATAAGCTACTAACTTTTATTGAAGAATGTTGTAAAAAATATTGTCTGGACACTGATAAGATTACACTTCTAGGTTTTGATCAAGGAGGTATTCTAGGACTTTCTTTAGCAATCTCATATCCTGAAAAAGTACAAAAGGTAGTTGCTCTAAATAGTTTTATAGATAAAAAACTACTAATCTTTGGCTATCAAAAGAATAACTTTGAGAAGCTGAAAGTGTGTATGTTACACGGATTTTCCAATAGTGTCATTCCTATAGAATGGGCACAAGAGACTATTTCCTTCTTAAAAAGTTTACATATTGCAAATTATTTTGAAATATTCCCTTGTGGACATAATATCTCTCCTGAGATGTTCTATAGTTTCAAAAAATGGATTGAAGAAGAACTGTAATACTATTTATGTACGTGTAAGCCACACTCCTTATTGGTCTTGCTCTCCCACCACCATCTTCCAGCTCGGAAATCCTCTCCTTGCTTGATGGGTCGAGTGCAGGGAGCACAGCCAATACTGGGATAGCCCTTATCGTGCAGAGGATTATAAGGAATTCCTTTCTTTCTTAGGAAAGAGAGTACTTCCTCTGTTGTCCAATGTAGAATTAAATGTAATTTTATAATAGAATTGGACTCATCCCATTCTATGATAGGCATTTTTTCTCGATTAGGAGATTGTTCAGAGCGAAGTCCTGTAATCCATACTTTATTTCCTGCCAAGGCTCTTTTAAGAGGCTCTACCTTACGAATATAACAGCATTGTTGGCGTAAAGGGACTGAGTCATAGAAGGCATTGATTCCATTCTCTTGAACATATTCCTCTATCTCTTGTGCATTAGGATAGTAGGGAGTAATTCGTGTGTGATAGAATGAATTGGTATTTTCCCAAGTGGTATAGGTTTCATAGAATAATCGTCCTGTATCAAGTGTAAAGATTTTTATGGGTATTTTATTTCTAAGAATAAAGTCTGTTATTACTTGGTCTTCCATTCCAAAGCTAGTTGAGAAGACAACCCCATTAGGATATTTCTGAACCAGAAGATGAAGAATTTCTACCTCTGTAAGATTCTTAGTTTCTTCTAGTAGATGTTGTATTTCTAATATCATTTTACTTTATTGTAATTAACTTTTCCTATTGTTCCTCTTCTATAAGGATATCTGGGTAGAGGAAATTATTATAAGGGAAGCGTGTGATATGTATTTCTCGTACTTTTTTATATACTTTTTCACGAAATTCCTCAATATTCTCTTTATTAATAGCAGAAATAAAGAGTGTATCGCCATTCATACGGTTCATCCAAGTTTGTTTCCACTCTTCAAGAGTAAAGTGCCTAGAAGTTCTTTCTGTCAAAAGGTCATCTTGTTCTATTTCCTGATGTGTATAAGCATCTATTTTATTAAAAACCATTATAGTTGGTTTCTCAAGGCTCTTTATTTCAGAAAGTATTTGATTAACAGAAGCAATATGTTCTTCAAAATTAGGATGCGAAATATCCACTATATGCAGGAGTAAGTCAGCATCTCTTACTTCATCAAGGGTACTTTTGAAAGACTCTATAAGTTGAGTAGGAAGCTTTCTGATAAAACCAACAGTGTCACTCAAAAGAAAAGGCAAGTTTCCAATCACAACCTTACGCACTGTAGTATCCAAGGTAGCAAAAAGCTTATCTTCTGCGAAAACATCACTCTTACTAATAAGATTCATTAGAGTTGATTTTCCGACATTGGTATAACCAATAAGAGCTACACGTACCAAGGCTCCTCTATTGCCTCTCTGTGTAGCCATTTGCTTATCTATTGTTTCTAATTTCCTCTTAAGCAAAGCTATTCTGTCACGTACAATTCGGCGGTCTGTTTCTATCTCTGTCTCGCCAGGTCCTCTCATCCCTATCCCCCCTCTCTGCCGTTCTAAGTGTGTCCAAAGTCCTGTCAATCTAGGTAAAAGATACTGATACTGAGCAAGTTCTACTTGAGTGCGTGCATAACTTGTTTGAGCTCTTTGAGCAAAAATATCTAATATAAGTGTTGTCCTATCTAGAATTTTCTTTCGTAGGATTTTTTCTATATTATTCTGTTGGGCAGGCGTCAGTTCATCATCAAAAATGACAGTTCCTATATCATTCTCTTCAACAAACTGTGCCAATTCTTCCATCTTCCCTGTACCTATAAAAGTCTTAGGATGAGGAGCTTCCATTCGCTGAGTAAATCGCTTAATAACTTCTCCTCCTGCAGTATAGGTAAGGAAAGCTAATTCATCTAAATATTCATTAACCTTCTCTTCATTTTGGGTGGAGGTAATAACTCCCACCAAAACAACCTTTTCATAATCTAAGTTCTTTTTTTCTAACACGTGTATCTTTTTTACAGAGGCAAATATACGTTATTTTTTAAAATTATGACTTATGCCTTTCTCAAGATCGGATTCAGTTCCTCATCGTTATACATCTTCATTTGCTTGTATACCTTCATATATTTTCGTCCTGCGGCGATGTCGTCCAAGAGTTGGTCAAGGGCAAGAGAGAGGTCTTCTCGCTGCTGAAGGAGTACTTGAAGTTTCTCACGGCACTTGGCTATATGTTCGGCTGTGGCATCTGTGCGTTCGGTTTCCTGTTGCATATGGTAGATTTTTAGGGCTAAAATAGAAAGCCTATCCACCGCCCAAGCAGGACTCTCGGTATTAATGGTTGCCCCTGCTTGTGGGGTTACATCCTTATATTGGTGTAGGAAATAACTATCTATATACTCCACGGTATCGGTACGGTCTTGGTTGGACGCATCTATTTTTCGCTTGAGTAGGAGAGCTTCCTTGGGGTCAATGGCAGGATCACGAATGATATCTTCATAGTGCCATTGTACGGTATCTATCCAATTTTTACGGTACAATAGGTGCTCAATAGTCTTGCTATCGTACGGATTTTCAAAGGGTTGATTCACATCATCGGCTATATGATAGCGTAGGATACTCTCCCAAAAAATGTCATAGGCTAATTTACTAAACATATTCCTTGTTTTATTTGCAAAAATATCGTTATTTTGCGTAATAAAAAAATTTATTTTTGAACAAATGATCATTCACTCTTTTGACCAGGTCCCCTCCTTATTTTTGGAGTTTGTGGCAGAACTTAGAAATGTTGATATCCAACAGGATAGAATGCGCTTCAGAAAGAACTTAGAGCGTATAGGGGAACTCTTGAGCTATGAGATGAGCAAGACGCTCCCCTACCAAGTACAGCGGATTACCACCCCCTTGGGGGAAAAGGATATTCCCTTGATACAGGATAAGATTGTGGTATGTTCTATACTTCGCGCAGGACTAGCATTGCACCAAGGTATATTGAATTTCTTTGACAAAGCGGACAACGCCTTTATATCCGCCTACCGCAAACATACCTCCCCTTCCGAGTTTGAAATCTTAGTCGAATACTTAGCCTCTCCCTCCCTTCAGGACAACATCCTTATCTTGGCCGACCCTATGCTGGCCACAGGGCGTTCGTTTGTCAATGTATATAACTCTCTCCAACCGCTGGGTACTCCTAAGGAAATACATCTTTTTGCAGTCATTGGCTCTAAACAAGGATTGGAGTACGTCAGCCAACATTTCCCAGAAAATGCCCACTTATGGATTGCCACCATAGACGATCACTTGAATGAAAATAGTTATATCGTCCCAGGCTTAGGTGATGCAGGTGATTTGGCTTTTGGAGAAAAAATGCAAGGATAATTTTGAAAAAACTGTCTTTTCTTATAGTCTTTATAGCCTTTTTAGGGTGTCAGTTTACGCTGGCGCAGGATACTTTGCGTACCAAGCGCATTCTAAATGACTCACTGAAGGCTAAAAATGATTCTCTTTATAAGAAAATAGAACTCAAAACACAAAGAAGCAAACTTGGTCGTAAGTTCCACGAACTCTTTTTTTCCTCCATAAAAACTAATCCTTCTACCCCTATTCCTATAAAGAGAAAGGAAGAATCCATTTGGAGAGATTTTCAAGGAAAAATTATTCGTAATATTGAGATAACCACCTATGATCCATTAGGTTTTGATGAAAAAGATAGTACTAAAACGCCTAATAAATGGGAATATCTAGGAAATATCTTCCATAATAAAACTAAGAATAAAATTGTAGAACGATTGCTCCTTTTTAAGCAATATCTACCTCTGGATTCTGTAAAAATAAAAGAATCTGCTCGTATTCTTCGTAATCAATATCATATCCGCAGGGTGAGTATTCTCCCCATCACTACCACAAGTAAAGATTCTATTGATATAAGAGTAAAAGTTCTTGATAGCTGGAGCCTATATGCTGATGCTGATGGTTCTCTCAATCACGGGACTATACGTATTTTTGAGAGAAATTTCCTAGGTTTAGGACATCAAATATCTACCCGATACAGCCAGGAACTCTCAGGAAGTACACGTCCTAGTTTTGGTTTTGATTACGAAATTCCCAACCTTTATGCAACAACTCTTAATACTGCCTTAGGATACTCTCTTGATTTTGATAGATATTATTATAAATATTGGTCTTTAACTCGTCCTTATTATTCCCTCTATACCCGCTGGGCAGCAGGAGCGAATGCCTACCAACGCACTTTTGAAGACCGTATTCTAAAGAATGATTCCCTTTATCGGCAGGACTTCAAAGTCCTAGGCAAAAACATCTGGGGAAGTATTTCTTTCCCTATTTTGCAAAAATATACTCCTAATAACCGTGTTACCAACTTAGTTCTTTCCTTAAGGTATTATGAACTGGATTACCTAAAAGCTCCTGATACCTTTCTTGATCAAAATCATTTTTATTCTGATAGAAAAACCTTACTCACATCTATCGGAATCAATCACATTGGATATGAGCAAGATAGATATATTTTCAGGCATCAGGATATAGAAGATATCCCTATAGGGAAAAGCATCACTCTTCTAGGAGGGTTTCAAGAAAATCTCTCCCAAATACGCCCTTATTTAGGTGGGAGGGTAATGTATGGCGATTATTTTCCCCTAGGATATTTTGCTGGAAACATCCAATTAGGGAGTTTTTTCCTTGATAAAAAACACAAACAGACAACCTTCAGTGGAGAATTTACTTATTTTTCCCCCTTATTCCGAATAGGAAGATGGCATTTTAGACAATTTGCCAAATGGCACTCTGTTCTAGGATTTTCAAGAAAGGATTTTATAAAAGATCGGATTACACTGAATGGTCGTACAGGGATTCTTGGATTTGATAGCCCTATCCTCTCAGGAACTCGTAAATCTATATTTACATTACAAACACAATCGTACTCTCCTTTTTCTCTATTAGGATTCCGTATGAGTCCTTTCCTAATGGCTGATATAGGATTCATTGGTAATGAAACTCATTCTGTACTCAAAGATGAGGTATTTACCAAATTTGGTATTGGTTTTTATATCACAAATGACTATATTCCTTTAGGAAACTTCCAATTTTCTTTTGTTTTCCTTCCTAGAATTCCTGGAGTTGGAAATAATATACAAAAATTTACAGGAATTGGCAATACAGACTTCAGACTCCCTTATTTTAACTATCATATTCCTGAACTCATTCGTTATGAATAAACTCTAAAGCACTTCTTTTAACCCAAAATTATTGGACAAAGTAATAGGTTTTCTCAAAAAAAAATTGTACCTTTGCCTTAAGTTATTATTAATATTTTTATTTTATATAAAATAATGAATCATTCACACATTGAGAATTTTGTACGTGATATTCCTGATTTTCCTAAGAAAGGTGTACTCTTCAAGGATATCACTCCTTTACTAGCAAATGTAGAAGCCTCACAGGCTATGTTAGAAGAATTGCTAGCTCCACTAAAAAATATCAAAATAGATAAAGTCGCTGCTATTGAAAGTAGAGGTTTTTTCTTTGGAATTCTTATAGCTCAAGCACTTGGAGTGGGATTTATTCCTATTAGGAAACCTGGAAAGCTCCCTGCTGAAACTATTACTGAAAGTTACAGTTTAGAATATGGGAGTAGCAATTTAGAAATCCACACTGATGCCATCTTGCCAGGGGAAAAAGTCCTCCTACACGATGATGTTCTCGCTACAGGAGGGACAGCCTTTGCTGCTACAAGACTTATAGAACGCCTTGGTGGAGAGGTAGTACAATGTGCTTTCCTTATGGAACTATCCTTCTTGAACGGACGCGAAAAATTACATAAATATCAAATAAATAGTATTTTAAATTATTAATTATGATGAAAAAAATGTTCACAGCACTTATTCTAATGAGTGTAAGTCAGGCTTTTGCGCAAGATAACCTTATCAATGCATTAGCTAACAATCAAGGAAAAGATGTACAAAAGTACTATCAGATTAAGCCTATATTTGCTATAGGAGTTACAGATGTAAAAGACCAAGGCCATAGTGGTACCTGCTGGAGCTACGCTGGTTCTTCTTTCCTAGAGTCAGAAATGATAAAAAAGAAAAAACAACCTGTAGACTTGGCAGAAATCTATACTGCTCGCAAGGTCTATTTAGAAAAAGCTATTAATTACCTTCGTATGCACGGAGCTCTTACTTTTGCTGATGGAGGTGAGCTACACGATGTAATTAATATGTATCATAAGTATGGAGCTGTTCCGCAATCTGCTTATTCTGGGCTTATTAATGGAGCTACTAAGAACAATTTCAAAGAAATGCGCCAAGAATTGGAAGCTTATGTAAAAGAAATTGTAACTACAGAAAAAGTTCCTGATAATTGGAAAGAAGTTTTTGAGCAAAAAATGGATTCCTATTTAGGAGCTGTGCCCAAAACATTTATGTACAACGGAAAGATGTACACTCCTGAAACTTTTGCTAAAGAAGTCGTAGGATTACAGGACGAAAAGTATATCAATATGATTTCCGTAGAAAGCAAGCCAAAGTATCATAACACTCTTATGGCTGTTCCTGATAACTGGAGTTTTGACTATGCTTTCAATGTAAATATGGAAGATCTTATCCGAACTATTGATTATGCGTTAAGCAAAGGATATACTGTGGGCTGGGGAGCCGATGTTTCTGAAAAATCCTTCAGTTGGAAGAATGGACTTGCTCTTGTTCCCGAAAAAGACTACAAAGACCTAAGCGAAGCAGAACAAAAAGAATATTTCCACACTTATTGGAATGAAAAGGAAATTACTCCAGAGATGCGTCAGAAAGCCTTTGATAATTATGAAACTACCGATGACCACGCTATGCAAATCGTAGGGCTTGCTAAGGATCAGAAAGGTAGAGAATATTACATTGTGAAAAACTCTTGGGGAACTAATAATGATAACAAAGGTTATCTTTACGTTTCTAAAAACTATGTTCGTTACAAAACAATGGCTATCTTAGTAAATCAGAAAGGAACTCCTAAAGATTTGCTTAAAAAATTCAAAAAAGCTCCTTATGTAAGCTAGTTTGTTTTTCTTATAAATAGAAGATGTCCAAGGAAAATTGATATTGAATTTACTCTTTATATTTGCTTTATAAACTAATATTTAATAGGATTTATTAGCATTTTTAAAATTAGTGAATATAAATATCCTTTCTTGGACATTTTCATTTTAACAGATAGTAATATTTAGGACAAAAATAAAAAACGTATAAATTTCTAAAATTATTAAAAATGATAAAGAAAATATTTTCCGCTCTTATACTAATAAGTATGGGGCAAGCATTTGCTCAAGAGAATCTCATTAATGCTTTGGCTAATAATAAAGGAAAGGATATACAAAAGTATTACCAAATCACCCCTATTTTAGCCTTGGACGCCACAGAAGTAAAAAATCAAGGCTGGAGTGGTACCTGCTGGAGTTATGCGGGTTCTTCTTTTCTAGAATCCGAATCTTTAAAAAAGAAAAAACAGCCTATTGACCTAGCTGAAATCTATACTGCTCGAAAGATTTATCTTGATAAAGCCATTAATTATGTTCGTATGCACGGAGCTTTGAACTGGGGAGATGGAGGAGAACCTCACGATGTAATAAATAGCTACTGTAAATATGGAGCTATTCCGCAATCAGCTTATTCTGGGCTTATTAATGGAGCTACTTATAATAACTTTGATGAAATGCAAAAGGACCTAACTCCTTATCTAAAAGAATTAGTTAAGATGAAGAAGCTTCCTGATAACTGGAGAGAAGTCTTTGAGCAAAAAATGGATTCTTACTTAGGAGCTGTTCCTCAGACGTTTATATACAATGGAAAAATGTATAATCCGCATACTTTCGCCAAGGAAGTCGTAGGATTAGAAGATGAAAAGTACATAGAAATGATTTCTGTAGAAGACAAACCTAAATACCAGAATACACTTATGGCTGTTCCTGATAACTGGAGCTATGATTATGCTTTCAATGTAAATATGGAAGACTTTATTACAACTATTGATTATGCTCTTAGTAAAGGTTATACTGTAGGTTGGGAAGCTGATGTTTCTGAAAAATTCTTTAGTTGGCAAAATGGACTAGCTATTATTCCTGAAAAAGATTTTGACTCCCTAACCACAGAAGAACAAAACAACTATTATCATACCTATTGGAAAGAAAAAGAAATTACTCCTGAATTACGCCAAAAAGCTTTTGATAACTATGAAACTCTTGATGACCATTCTATGCATATTGTTGGTCTTGCAAAGGATCAAAACGGAAGAGAATATTACATAGTAAAAAATTCTTGGGGTACAGAAAATGATAACAAGGGTTATCTTTATGCCAGTAAGAACTATGTTCGCTACAAAACTATAGCCATTCTAGTAAATCAAAAAGCGACTCCTAAGTTTTTATTGAAAAAATTTAAAAATGCTTCTTATAAAAGTTTTTAAATTATTTTTTTATAAAAAGGCTATCCTTTGGGATAGCCTTTTTTATTGTATCAGTCCATCAACTATTCGGATTGTTCTTTGTGTTTGTGCTGCGATATCTTCTTCGTGAGTAACAATAATTATTGTAGTACCTCTTTGGTTGATATCCTTAAAAATTTGCATTACCTCATTCGTTGTTTTCGAATCTAACTGCCCTGTAGGCTCATCTGCTAAAAGTAAAGGCGCATCTGCTATAAGAGCTCTCGCTATAGCCACTCGTTGGCGTTGCCCTCCTGAAAGTTCGTTGGGAAAATGTTTTGCCCAATTAGCTAATCCCAAAGGTTCTAATTTCTCCATAGCTAATCTCTCTCTTTCTTTTTTTGGAACATCCTGATAGAATAGCGGAAGAGCCACATTCTCAAGTACATTCTTATAGGAAATAAGATTTGCAGCTTGGAAAACAAAACCTATATTTTTACTACGATAAGCAGACCGCTGTATGTTATTAAGCTCTTTCATATCTTTTCCATCAAAAAGATAAGTTCCGCTATCATAAGTATCCAAAAGCCCTATAATATTCATCAAAGTAGATTTTCCTGATCCTGAAGCTCCCATAATAGAAACCATTTCTTTCTTCTCTACTTGCAAATTAACGCCTTTAAGCACTTGTAATGTATCAAACTCGGTATGATAAGCCTTTTTTATATCAATTAGCTGAATCATTTTGTACAATTTTATCGTTAGAGGATATTCCTTTGATGATTTCTGTATATTTACCATCAGAAACACCTAATTCTATATATTTTTTCTCTAATTTATCAGCTTTTTTTACCCATACATAAGATGAATCATTTTTATAAACAATGTATTTTTCCTCAATTGAGGGAACTGCTTTCTTGCTTTCTAAAACAATTTCAGCCGTAGCAGAATACCCTGAACGAATGATTGGCATCTGTGATTGTACAGGAAACTCTGCTTCAAGGGTGTACTTCATTATACCGTTCTCAAGTGTTCCTTTTGAGGATATTTTTGTAATTTTAGCTTGGGTTCTGAGATCTTTATAAGCATTAAAAACTAAAGAAATACTATCTCCTAAATGAATATTTTCCAAATACTGTTCTGCTAATTGAGTACGAAAAACAAATTGTCCCATTTTTGCCAAAATAGCTACTGTTGTCCCTGAATTAAGTGTATTTCTCTCTATAACTGAGGCTCCTTCTTGTAAAGGAAGGTCAATAATAGTCCCTGAAATACTTGACTTAACTATATTAGAAATATTTTTATTTCCTTTTATTTTTCCTGTTTTCTGAATATCTAACTGATTTTGAGCAGAAGAGAGCTGTTCTCGAGCTGAATTATATTCTCGCTGGGCTGTTTCCATTGTTGCTTGAGAAATTGTCTGCGCTTCAAATAATTTCTGAGAGCGTTCATAAGATAGCTTAGCAGCCTGAAAATTAATCTGAGCCATTTTTAGATTATTTTCAAGCTTTTCCAGTTCTAATGTACTTGGAACAAGGCTGATAGAAGCTATAGGAGAGCTTTCCTCTACCATATCACCTATTTTTACAAAAATTTTATCGAGAACTCCCGATATTTGGGATTTTAATTCTATTTCTTTGACAGGATATACATTCCCTGGTATGTATATCTCCTCTTTTATATCTCTATTTTCCAAAGAAATAGATACTTGCTCAGGAAGAGAATCATTCTTCTTATTCCAAAAGAATATTCCTACTCCTAGAAGGAGTATTAGAATAATAAAAATACGAATTTTCTTTTTCATAAACTATTCTATTTGTTGGTTTTACTTTTTTCGCCAAAAAGATTTAAAGCTCTCACCCAAGCCGTTTTTCTATAAGATATAAAAATATCTGCTAATAACAAAAATAGGGCAATAGCCAGAAACCACTGGAACTGATCCTTATAATCAGAGAATTCCTGTGATTCATATTCATTTTTTTCTATATTTTCAAGGGATTTTTGCAAATTCTCAATTACTTGTTGTGTATTAGCTCCATCGAAATACTTTCCATTAGTTTCCTGAGCAATTTGTTCTAATAGAGCCTGATTAAGCTTAGTTATAACTACCTCTCCATTTTGGTCTCTTTTAGGAAAAAATTGTCCGTTTTCCTTAATTGGAATTGTGGCTCCTTGTAAAGTGCCTAGACCTATGGTAAAAATACGTATGCCTTTATCTTTGACTTCCTGAAGAATCTCAGAAGCCCCTTGCTGATGATCCTCTCCATCGGAAAGAATTATAAGTATTTTGGAAGTTTGAGTACTATTCTCAAAATAGTTAATGGCTGTTTGTATGGCTTCTCCAATAGCTGTTCCTTGTGAAGAAAGCATATCCGTATTAATTCCTTGTAAGAATATCCTTGCTGAAGAATAGTCCGATGTCAGTGGAAGCTGAGGATATGCCTGTGCAGCATAGGGAATGAAAGCAATCCGATCTCCGTGTAGTATCTCAATAGTTTCAGAAATAATTCGCTTGGCTTTCTCTATTCTATTAGGCTTAACATCCTCTGCAAGCATACTTTTAGAGACATCTATAGCAAAAACAATATCTACTCCCTCCCTCTTGACCATTTCAAGCTTTGTTCCCACTTTAGGATTAGCAAGACCTACAATAATCATAGCAAAAATAAAAACAAATAGGACGAACTTAAGCCAAGTTTTGAAGAGGGAACGTTCTGGAACAAGTTTTGAAAGGCTAATCCGCTGAGCAAAAGCTTTGCTCGCTCTTGCCTTCCAGAATTGTAATCCCAAGTAAGCAACAGCAAAGAATGGAATGAGTAATAGTAAATAGAAATAAATTTTTTCTTCAATATGTATCATACAAAACCTCTAAATATAGTGTGTCTTAATGCAAATTCTCCTACAATGCAAACCAATGCCAAGAATGCCCATAATCTAAATTTTTCTTGATATTGATAGTATTTTAGTTCTTCTATTTTTGATTTTTCTAACTTATCAATCTCAGTATAAATTTGTACTAATTTTCTATTATCAGTAGCTCTAAAATAATGCCCTCCTGTAGTCTGAGCTATTTGTGTAAGTAATTTCTCATCTATCTCTACAGGCACCATACCATATTGCCAAGAGCCATCAGGGTTATAAGCTATGGGAGAAAGTGCTTTACCATTAGTTCCTATACCAATAGTATAAACACGGATACCATATTGCTTGGCTAGTTCTGAAGCACTTAAGGGATCAATAACTCCTGTATTATTAACCCCATCAGTCATAAGAATAATCACCTTACTCTTGGTTTTACTATCCTTTAACCTATTAATAGCTGTTCCTAGCCCCATTCCTATAGCTGTTCCATCCTCTATTTCTCCGTGCTTAATCTCACTAAGTGACTGCAATACGATATTCTTATCTGTGGTTGCAGGTACTTTTGTATAACTCTCTCCTGAATAGACAACAATCCCTATTCGGTCAGAGACTCTGTCCCGTATGAACTGAGAAGCTACTCGCTTAAGTGCTTCTATTCTATTAGGTTTTAAGTCCATCGCAAGCATACTCTCGGAAACATCAATAGCTAGGATGATATCAATCCCCTCGGTAACTTTTGTCTTACTAATCTCAGAAGAAGAACGTGGGCGAGCCAAAGCTATAATCAAAAAAGAAATTGCTAATAACCTGAGAACAAATAAAATAAATCGGAATTGTGTTCGCCACGTCTGTATTCCTTGAATTCCTTGCAAAGAAGAGAAAAGCACTGAAGGAGTTTCTTTCTTTCGCCAAAACCATTGCCATACTACAAGTAAAGGGAGTAATAGAAACAACCAAAAGAATTGTGGATTAACAAAAGTAATTTCTCTCATTTTCTTTTATAAAATAGGATTCTCTTTCAAGCCTCAAAGGTACTAATAATTTCGCTAATTTTCAATGGAAAAGTTATTTTTTTAAGATTCTATTTTTCAAAAAAATGGATATTATCTGCTCTAAATATATAAATGATAGTTCTTTATCAATTCTATTAAATAAAAAATAAATTAGTATTTTACAT
The DNA here is from genome assembly GCF_963525585.1 of uncultured Capnocytophaga sp. NCBI lineage: Bacteria > Pseudomonadati > Bacteroidota > Flavobacteriia > Flavobacteriales > Flavobacteriaceae > Capnocytophaga > uncultured Capnocytophaga sp. The sequence continues at coordinate 25,391 of NZ_CAURLX010000005.1, forward strand.
AGGAGATATCCATTAAAATTCTTAAAATAAAGACAAAAAAGAAATTCTATGAGAATTATATTGTAATTTTGTACCATAAAACTTGATATTTATTTTTACAATGAAGAGCTCCTATTTTTTCATAACTCTACTGCTTTCTTTTTTATCCTTCTCTCAAGGAAAAAAGAATGAATTTTCCAAGGAAGAACTTAAGAAAGCTCAAAAAGCAGAAAAGCAATCTCAGTTATTTGCTTATGAAGGTTACAAAGCCTACAAAGAAAAAAAAATACCTGATGCTGAAATGGATTATCGAAAATCTATTTCTAAAGATAAAAAAAATTCTATTGCAATCTATAATATGGGAGATGTTCTCTTCTCTCAAGAAGCCTACAAAGAGGCTGAAAGCTATTATAAAGAGGTTTCTATCAATAAAAATGCTACCAAGGAAGAAAAACATAAAGCTTTCCATAATTTAGGAAATCTTGCAATGAGAGAAAAGGAATATTCAAATGCTGTATCTTTCTATAAGGAGGCATTACGAAATAATCCAACTGATGAAGAAACACGCTATAACCTTGCTGTCGCTAAAGATCTTTTGAAAAAAGATCCTAAAACTGATGGGAAAAATGATGACAATAATCAGAAAGATACTAAAGGAAGCGACCAAGAAGATAAAAACAATAAAGACAATAATCAAAATAAAGACCAACAAGAAAACGATAAAAATAACCAAAAAAATCCCGATAACAAGGATAATAAAGACAAAAACAAAGAGGATAATGATCAAAACAAGAATCCAAATCCTAAAGATGATGACAATAAGAACCAGAATAACCCTAATAATGACAACAAAAATAAAGAAAACAACAACTCTGATGAAAATAATACGCCTAATACACCACAAGAGGGAGAATTCACTCCTGAACAAATTAAGCGTATTCTCAATGCAATAGATAATGAAGAGAAGAAAACTCAAGAAAAAATAAATGCCGAAAAAATTAAAGGAAGACCCAATAATCGTTCTAATAAAAAAGATTGGTAAGATTACCCTTTTAAATATCAAGCCATAATACACAACTCTTATGCGGAATTTTTTACTTTACATATTCATTCTCTCAGTAAGCTTACTCTCTGCTCAGAATATCTCTTTCACTGCAGAACCTTCACGTAAAACATTAGGTGAGAATGAGCGCGTTCAGGTGAACTTCATAATGAATGAAAATGGAGATAACTTCATTCCTCCTTCTTTCAAGGATTTTGATGCAACAGGACCTATCGAATCCAATTCATATTCTTGGATTAATGGAGTAAAAAGCTTCTCGAAAACCTATACTTATACTCTTCGTCCTTTGAAAAAAGGAAAATTAACCATAGGGGCGGCTTCTATAATTATTAATGGTAAAGAATATAAGACCAAACCTTTTTCGTTAGAAGTTACAGAAGCTGTATCTAACCCTCATCAGGCACAGACGATTCCCCCCACTAGTAATAATCCTTTTAATAATTTTCCCTTTGGTGGTTTTCCCTTTGGGATGGATCCTTTTAGCCCTGAAGAACAACAACCTACAGAGGCTATTGAACCTACAAAAGAGCAACTTTTCATCGTTGCTGAAGTATCCAAAAAGCAAGTTTATGTAAATGAGCCTATTTCTGTTACCTACAAATTATATATAGCTCCTCAATTTGGAATTAGGGAATATGAAAAGATTGAAATCCCTCGTTATCAGAATTTTTGGAACCAACAGCTATCTAGTAAATTCCAAATGGCTGAGGTAATACATAATAATAAACCCTATAGATGTATCACCCTAAAACAAGTATTATTATATCCTCAACAGGCAGGAGAACAAACTATAGACCCACTATCCATATCTTTCATTCTACAGTTGCCTATTAATAAAATAGACAGATTTGGAAACCGATTCTACACCACTCGTAGCAGAACTCTAGAGACAGTTTCTACTAAAATCAAGGTACTTCCCTTACCTGAAGAAGGAAAACCTGCTGATTTTTCAGGTGCTGTAGGAGATTTTTCTCTTTCTGTACAGTTCCCCACACAAAGGCTTAATGCTGGAGAAACATCTGTAGGAGATGTAGTCATTGCTGGAAAAGGTAATTTCAAGCTTTTTGATATTCCTAAGCTCTCCTTCCCTGCTGCCCTAGAAGCCTATAATCCTACCGAAAAAGAGCACCTTAATAGTACTCCTTCCGGTATTGTTGGAGATATTACTCATACTTACACCCTTATCCCTCAGTATAAAGGAAAATACCCTATTACACCTATCCATTTCTCTTTTTTCAATCCTAATACTGGAAAATATCAAACTCTTACCTCTGAAGAGTTCAATATAGAAGTTATCAATGGAGAACTCTATTCTGCTAATTCTAATGAAAACACACCTGATAATCCTTCCTTAGAATCACAGGACTTCCAAGGACTAAAACTTGATGCAGATCTCTCTTCTATGGCTTCCCATTCTTTCTTCGGATCGGTAACTTTCTTCCTATGCTGGCTACTTCCATTACTAATCATTCCTATCGTTATTTTATCGTGGTATTTCTATGAAAAACATAATGATAATAGCCCTGAGAATAGAATCCGACGTTCTAATCGATTAGCTAAGAAATACCTTTCTGTTGCTAAAAGAAATCTTTCTGATAAAGAAGCTTTCTATGAATCTTTGGAAAAAGGATTACATACTTACCTAAAAGCAAAACTACGTATTGAAACTACCGAACTTAATAAGGAGAAAATACAAGAACTATTATCCCTCAAAGGTGTAGAGAATCCCTTAATAGAGAGTTTCCTAAAGATAATCTCTAATTGTGAATTGGCTCGGTATGCTCCTTATACACAAGCCGATATTAATAATGATTACGAACAAGCTGTAGAGACAATTTCTTTACTTGACAAACAGTTATAAAGATAATGCTATGATTTCCTCAAAAACACCCCAATTGAACAGAGACCTTAGTTGGCTTTCTTTCAACGAACGTGTATTGCAAGAAGCCAATGATCCAAGAACTCCCTTGATTGAAAGATTAAGATTCGTTGGGATTTTTTCGAATAATCTCGATGAATTCTTTCGTGTCCGTTATGCAATTATTAAGCGCGATTGGAAAAATACAAAATCCCCTGTAGAAAAAAATCCTCTCCTTGAGGAAATCAATACTCGCGTGGTGGCTCTTCAGCAAAAAAGCCTTATGATTCTTGATAAAATCAGTCAAGAACTAAAAAACGAGAACATTTATATCATTAACGAGACCGAAATTCATCCCGACCATAAGGAATATCTCAAAGACTACTTTGTTCGTAACATTAGCCCTTTTCTTTTTACAATTCTCTTAGATGAAGTGGAGGCTCTCCCTACATTAAAAGACGATGTTGCTTACTTGGCTGTTCGTCTCGTGCTAGAAAATGCCTCTGAAAAGGAAAAAATACAATATGCACTGATAGAACTTCCCAAAACACTCGAAAGATTTGTAGTTCTACCGCCGATTAATGAACGTACTTACATTATTCTTTTGGACGACATCATTCGTTTTTGTTTTTCCACTCATTTTTATCTATTTCCTTACAAGGAAATTTCTGCTTATATGATTAAAATCACTCGTAATGCAGAATTAGACTTAGATCCAGACCTCAGTAAAAGTTTTATAGAAAAGATTTCCAATAGTGTAGAAGGAAGAAAAGCTGCCGAACCTGTGCGATTCATTTATGACAAACTTATAGACCCCAAAATGCTACAATTCCTAAAAGAAAAGATGGGAATTCAGCCTACCGACAGTATTATCGCTGGAGGACGCTATCATAACAGAAGAGACTATATGAATTTTCCTGATTGCGGACATAAAAACCTTTTACACACCCCTTTTACGCCCTGCCCTATCAAGAATTTTAATCTTGAAGGAAGTATTTTGGCTCAGATTGCTAAGCAAGACTATTTACAATATACCCCTTACCATAGCTTTTCTCATATTATTCGTTTTCTACGTGAAGCAGCTCTTGATCCTAAAGTAAAATCTATAAAAATTACTATTTATCGATTAGCCAAGCAGTCCCAAGTGATTAACTCTCTTATCAATGCCGTAAAAAACGGAAAAAAAGTAACTGCACAGATAGAACTTCAAGCTCGATTCGATGAAACTGCCAATATAGAGTATGCAGAACTCCTCCAAGCTGAAGGGGTAAGAATTATTTTCGGGATAAGAGGATTAAAAGTCCATAGTAAAATAGGAATCATAGAGAGAGAAGAAAATAACAGATTAAAACATTACGGATTCATAAGTACAGGAAATTTCAATGAATCTTCAGCTAAAATATATACTGATTATACACTTTTCACAGCTAACCAAGAGATTTTAGCAGATGTAAATCGTGTTTTTGATTTTTTCGATACACCTTTTCAAGTATTCCATTACAAACATCTATTAGTTTCTCCTCATTATACTAAAAGAAACTTCTTAAGACTTATTGATAAAGAGATTTCTCTAGCTAAGGAAGGAAAAAATGCTTTTCTGAAATTAAAAATGAATGGTCTTACAAACGAAGAAATGATTCGTAAATTGTACCAAGCAAGTCAGGCAGGTGTAAAAATACAAATGATTGTTCGCGGAGTATGTTGCTTACTCCCTGGGGTAGAAGGATTAAGTGAAAATATAGAAGTAATAAGTATTGTAGATCGTTTCTTAGAACATTCTCGATTATATATATTTGGTAATGATGGTAATCCCTTGTATTACATTTCTTCTGCAGACTGGATGTCACGTAACCTTAATCGAAGAGTAGAAGTATCCTGCCCTATTTATCAAGAAGATATAAAAAAACAACTTTGGGATAACTTTCATACAGCTTGGAATGACCACGTGAAAGCTCGTATTATCGATGTTACACAAAGCAACTCTTATAGAACTCAAGATAAAAACAAAAAATCATCTCAAGAGAATATTTTCACTTATTACAAAGAAAGATTACAAAATTAGTTTAAAATTTTTACACATAAATATTTCCCATATTATATAAATATTCTATATGAAAAGCATTGATATTGTAAAATAATCAATGCTTTTTTATTTTATCATATTGTAAAAATGAAATAACAGCTTGTTTTTCAAATTTACCAGCTTGTTATATGCATAAACAAGATTGATTATTTGATTTACAAGATATAAAATTAAAAAAAACAATATTGCTTATTATTTATACAAGGTATAAAATGAAAAATACAAAATTGTTTTTCTACATTTATAGATAGTAAAACTATTATTCGTAATAAGAAAAAATTCTTTCTACAATAGCAATACGCTTATTATTCTTGTAATAAATTTCCTCTGTACAGTTATTGAATTTGTCATAGTGGTAAATTGTTCTATTAGGAGAGGAAGTAGGTTTATCACTTATTTGCAGCAAGTTTCCTTTCTCATCATATGTATAGTACGTTCCAGAAATAAAATTTCCAGTGAGTAAATCAAAATTTTCTTCCTTAATAAGTTTATTTTCCTTGTTGTAAGAAAAAAGAGTCTTTCTAACCTCTCCTTCTAGAAAATAACTATAAATTTCTACTTCCTTATCGTTTTCAATACAGTGATAGGAACGAAATTCTTCTCCTTTGTATATTTGTATTTCTACTATAGCTCCTTTGGAATCATAGATGTAATATTTTGTTTTCTTATCAGAAATATTTTTATCGTCATATAATGAAGTAGTGTAAGTTGTTTTTTCATATACCTCATCATTGGATAAATATTGATAAGTAGTATAAAAACAAAACATAGGATAACATTCTATCTTTTCAGCAAGTAATGTACCTTCTTTAGTATATTTATAAAAAGTCTCGTTAGCTTCATCACTTAAAAGACTAGTAGATTTGTTTTTTTCGTGTGTAATATTTCCTTTACTATTATAGGAATACTTCTTTTTATTGATAAGCGTGTCATTTCTGTATTCTAAAACAGCTTCTTTTCTTTTGTTTTTATCAAATAACATTTCTACTTTAGATAAAATACCATCAATCTTGTATTCTTTGGAAATTATCTCCTTTCCCTCGTAGAAAATTTCTTCTTCTGTGTGCTGGGGATTATTTTCTTCTATGTATTTGTATTCATCGGCTTTTGTAAGTAGATTGTCCGCGTTGTATTGGTAAAATATCTTTTGGAAAAGTTTCCCATCGGTATAGTAGTTATAAAATTCTATGATATTTCCCTTTTTATCAAAGATGTATCGGCTATGTACGGGCATACGTTCTACTTTGGCATTCTTAGGGAATATCTTTACCTCTTTCCCATTTTTATTTTCATAATGGTAAATGAATTTCTCTACTGATTTTACTTTCCCTTGAGGAGTAATACCTAAGTTTCTAAGATGTTCGTTAGTATATCTATTAGGGTCATCTTCTTGTGCTAAAAGAGATACATAAAAACAAGAAGAAAAATAAAATAACAAACTAAATAAAAAATGTTTCATAGTATTAAAATATTTTATTCATAATAGGTAAAAGTTCTTTCGTAGATATAGTTCTTTCCATTATTATATTTTTCTATTTTGATAAGATTTTGATAGCTATCATAAGTATAAATTATTTTTTTTATTATTTTATTTCCTTTATAAGTTATTTCAGAGAGTAAGTTATTGTTTTTGTCATATCTATAAATATCTTTATCGGCTTCTTTATTATTATTATAAATAGTTTTTGTAAGATTATTAGCCATATCATAACTATTTATCCAATATTCTTTTTTATTATTGCTGTTATTGCTGTATAATAGTTCTATTTTTATTATTCTATCCTTATCATCATAATAATGAGTATAAGTTCTTACTATTTTTTCTTCTTCATAATCATAGAATTTCTTTATACGACATTTTTCATCATATTGTATTTTTTCTTTAGTAGTACTGTAATAATGTCCATTAAAAAATCTGGTATATTTTTCTTCTTCTATAAGTTGGTTTTCTTTATAATGATAAAATATATGTATTTCGTCTCCACTTCTATTCTTCTCATAACTTTCTATAGGTAAGTTGTCTTTATAAATGTTCTTAATGAGAATATTCTCATCTCCATCTATATTTTCTGTAGCCAAGATAAGTCTGTTCTGGTCATCATATTGGTACTTAGTGATACTTTTTTGACTGATAGAGAATTGTGTAAAATAATAATCTTTTTTGATAAGGTTGCCTCTTTCATCATATTCAAGTTTGTATTCCGAGTCTAATTTTCCTTTTAAATAATCAAGTTTCTTTATAAGCTTTCCCTTGTTATTGTAAGAATAGATAGTAGTTTCTGTGAGTGTATCTTTGTTGTAATAATGACTTTCTAAGAGCTGTTGCTTGTCATTATATTTGTATAGCTTTCGGTAAAGAGAAAGGGAATCACTTTCTTTAAGACTATAACCTTTTAATTCTTGTAATAGTCCTAATGGATTATAGAAATAAGATTTTTCTTCTATATAAGTTCCAAAGTTTTCTCCCCATATAAATTCTCTTAGATAAGTAAGACTATCTTTTTCGTTGTATCTCCTTTCATATTTGCTACTTATATTGCCGTGCATATCATATTTGATAAATAGAATTTCTTTTCCTTCTTTATCAAAGCCATAAGTATAATTATTATCAAAAATTTCCTTTTTTATAGTGTCATATTTATTATACTCTATAAAATAATGGGCAGTATGCATAGTTTTTACTTTTCCTAAAAGAGGTTTTTTGAACTCATCGTTTATAGCAGGATTTATTTTATATCTTTCTACTTTGTTAGCTGTATTTTGAGCAAATAGAGCAGTGGAGATAAATAAAAATGGGATTAAAAAATGTTTCATTGTATTAAAATATTTTATTCATAATAGGTAAATGTTCTTTCGTAGATATTACTTAGTTTTCCTTTATAATATTCCTCTATTTTGATACAATTTCCTATAGCATCATAATAGTAAAGTGATTTTGGATTTCCTTTTTCTCTTTTCCAAGCCTTTTCTATAAGGTATCCTTCAGGAGAATACTTATTTTCCCAAGTGGATTTTTCTTTTCCTCCCTTGTATAAAACACCTTTGATTTCTTTTCCGTTTTCATCATAGAAATAGTTTGTTTCTTGCTCTAAAATATTTCCTTGATATTCTAATTTTTTAATTATTTTACCTTTTTCGTTATATTTGGTAATAACTTTTCTATCTATGATATAGTCAATTCCAATTCCTCTATAGTAACTTTCTGTTTCTATAAGTTTTCCTTCTTTATAAGTGTACAATACGTAGGAATGATCATCATATTCTTTAATAAGTGTATTATTTTCATAAATTCTATTGGTAAGGATATAGGGCTTTTCTCCTTTTTCTTTTTCTGTAATACGAATAAGATTTCCTAAGGTATCATATTCGTATATAGTAGTGGAATGTTTTTTAGGATTTTTCTCTTTTTCTTTTTTTTCGAGGAGTTTACCCTTAGCATCATAAGTATAGAGAGCTGTATAGAATAATTTGTCCTTATAATAGTCTTCCTCTTTGATTATATTGTCTGCTTCATTATAAAAATATAGAGAAACTTTTGAACCATAACGGTCTATGTCTTTTCTCTCTACAAGTAAGTTTTTATCATTATAGAAATTAAATCTTTCTGCAGAGTAACGAATACTATCTATTACATAAGAGATTTTTCGGTAGGTAAGACTATCTTCCTTATTGAAAGTTTTTATCTCCCAATCCATTAGATTTCCCAGCGCATCATAAGTATAAAAAGCTATATCATTACCTCTTTTATCAAAGTGATAAGTGTAGGTATAAGGATTAATTTTATTCTTATGGAAAAGATGATATACAGCAACAGGAGTATCTCCCTGATATTCTATCTTGCAACCGACTGTATGCATCGTTTTTATTTTTCCACGAAGAGGTTTAGGAAAAAACTGATCATATCTTTCGTTTGTTTTATAGGGAATAGTATCTTTATTAGCTGTATTTTGAGCAGATATAACTATAGAAAAGAATAGAAAAGATAGTAAATAAAATTTCATAGAAGAAAAATTAAAATTATCTCACAGAACGAAGTATTTTAGGTAAGGATTCTTTCCAAAACAACCAGTTATGAGTGCCTTGTCGGAATATTTTGGTGTAGTTTATTTGTTTTTCGTCCAAGAACTGACTGAAAACTCTATTAGATTCAATTACTAAACTATCTTCTTCGCCACATTCCAAAGTATAAGAAGGAAAAAAGTTTTTCTGTGTAGGTAATTTAGTGTTGATAATTCCCTTAAGCAAACTCATAGCTGGTTCTATGAATCCTCCACTTGTGGAATAAGCATTTCCGAATAGGTTATGATATTGAAAAGCTAAGTAAGTTGCCCCGAAACCTCCCATAGAAAGCCCTGCTATATTCCTATGAGACTTTTCAGAAAGAATACGATATCTTCTTTCTATTTCAGGAATAAACTCTTGTATGAAAAAGTCTTCATAACGCATCTGAGGTCTGTTATAATAAAAGGAATTGAACCCATCAGGACAAATAATAATCATTTCTTTAGCACCTTCAGCTATAACTTCATCTGCAACAGCTTGTAAAGCTCCTTCATTGATCCAGCTTTTATAATTTTGGTTCATACCGTGTAGCAAATAGAGTACAGGATATCTTTTATTGGGTTCTGTAGCATAGCTAGGCGGAAGATATACTGAAAAATGTTGTTCTCCACCTAATATTTGGCTTTGTAGAGTTGGGGAGAGGTCTATTACACTTGTAGAAGAAGAATTATGAGAAGGAATAGTTCCTGTATGAGTAGCTTTTGAACAGGAAATAGATAAAATAATGCCTATAAGAAATAGAATTTGTTTCATTATTGTTAGTTTTTTCAATTAAGTTTCAAGAAATTAAAAAGTAACACCTAAGGAAAGGTTCACTCCTGAAAATTCAGAGGACGCAAGATTATTATATTTGTATTTTACACCTCCCTTATAGCGTTTGTAATAATAATTAACTCCTGCAGAAAAAGAAAAATAGTTCTGATGAGCAAAAGAAGTGTATTGTAATGCATAGGAAAGAGAAAAAGGAGAACGCACAAAGACTTCCCCTTTATTATTAAGAACCAACCCAAACTGGTGTACTTCATTTCCTATGTATCCAGCTCCTATTCCCCACCCTAAAGTAACCCGCTGAGTACGTACTCTATAATATTCGGCTGTTAAAGAAAGATAATCCAAGTGTTCTGTAGGATATCCTTTCTTGTTTTCCCAAAAATGTTGATATGAAAAAGAAGCTCCAAACCGGCTAGCAAAGCGTAAGCCTGCCTGAAAATGATTCTGATAAATGTGATTTCCTAAGAAAAGCTCGTTGGAGAGTTCTCCACGTAGGAGAGAGAACTTATCCAGCTGGCTTTTATCATAAGTATAATCGCCTATGTGATTTTCATAGTAAGGATAAGGAGAAAGTTCAGCCCGTGACATACGTCCATTATATTCGTAACCACTTTCTATGAGTAGGGAATAAGGAACACGTATGACTATATCAAAAAGTAACATTCCCACAAGGGGCGAATCCCAGAAAGAATAATTTCTTCTGGAATCTATCGTTACTTGATCTGAAGAACTTGAAGAAACAGCTGAAGAGGACGAACCCAAGGATGATTCCTGTGAAAGCTGTGCTTTCACCTCCTTGAGCTTTTCTTGAGAAAACCCTACTCCATTAAGGAATAGGGTAAATATTAATAGGTATTTTTTGATCATATGATTATGAACCTTGATGATTTTTCTTAAGTAAATCATTCACTGATTTTACAGGATTAAAAGTAACTTGAGGCACTTCCACAAAGATACTAATCCAGCCTGCCATAGCTCCATTCCATAAGCCTGGAAGCTCAAGTGCTTTCAGTGGAATTCCATTATAAGATTTTTCGGTAATAAAACTAAGTTTCTTATCCTGAAATTCTTCCAAATCAAACATTTCTCCTTTAAAATTCTTGATACAACATACAATATCTACGGGATTAAAGTGCGTAGAGGACTGTAATATCTCCCATTGCTTAGGATTTTTCTTATCTATTTGTGCTGTTTCTATAATCTGAAGACTTTCATTTCTTTCTTCGTCTCTCACCCAGAAAGGACCTCCTCCTATTTCACCTTCATTCTTAACCATTCCACATACACGTATGGGTCGGTTTAGTGCCTGATAGATGTATTCTATCATATAACGTTTAGCAAACTTATACACATAAGAAGGCACCTTAATATTAAGTTGAGAAAGGAATTTTAACGCCTCTGGAAGGTCTTTCTTTTTGAGTTTTTCGTTCTGTATCTGCTTGAGAATCTTATGTACTTTAGAACGTGTTTCCTCTAGTTTTCCAGCCAATACCTCTTTATAGAAAATAGCCTCATCACCATAATTTTCAGCTACTACATTATCAATATTTTTTATAAAGATAATATCAGCATTCAGTTCATTAAGGTTCTTTAGTAAAGCACCGTGCCCTGCAGGTCGGAAAAGAAGCTTGTTATTCTCGTCTCTGAAAAATTCGTTATCCAAAGTCAAAGCAACTGTATCTGTACTCTCACTTTGATGAGAAAAAGATACTTCAAAATGAACTCCATACTGTTTTTCCAAGCTAGGACGAATCTCTGCTAAAGTGCTAAGAAACTGATTTGTATATTCTTTTCCAATAGTAAAGTGAATATTAACAACCTCTCCTTGTGAAGCATATAAGAAAGCCTCTCTGAAGTGCTCTTCAAAGGCTGTAACTACCTTTTCCCCATATTTGTGAAAAGGAAAAAGTCCTTTAGGCTTATTTTTATAATTAAAAGGCTCTTCTTCTAGAAGAATTTTGGCAATATGGAGCTTTTGCTCATCCTCAGAGAGCCCTTCTAGAGAATGATGCGCTTGGATATACTTCTGAAGAGATTCATAAAAGGCAAATAGTTGAAGATGTTCAAAAAATATCTGTACATTTACATTGCCACTTTCTTTTACATAAGCTTCAAAAGTTTGCTCAAGTGGATTAAAGTCACTAGTAAAAGCAGAAAGGAATTGAAACATTCGTGTAGCGGAACCTGAAGCTGGAACAAACTTTAAAATATCCAAGCTATTTTTTTTCTTCTGGTAAGTAGCTACACATTGGATAGCCTCATCACGAGATAAGGAAAAAATTCCTGTTCCTACGTGAGCTGGAGCTACCAAATTCACAGGAGGTACTCCTGTAAGAAATAAAGCTACTTGTTCCTGTAACTTACTGACCTTAATTCCTTTCTCTCCCAATTGGAGTTGGTCATATTCGGTTAATTCTTTCATTGCTTTAGCTTTTTATTTATTTGTTGTATTCTATGTTGTACATTCCCTTGTAATATGGTAAAAGGAATTTGCTTTCTTTCCAGAAAATCTTTAAAAAAGATAAAAATTTCTTCTCTTTCAAAAGGCTTGTCTCTTAAGTCATCTGCCTGCCAAGGTACATCTGTATAGGTTAGGAACACCCAATCATAATGATGTTCCCAAGCATACCTCTCTATAACAGGATCACATTTTCCATAATAGATATAAGAGTATATTACGATTTCAAGCAAAGAAGTATCACAAAAAAGATACTTATTTGCCTTAGTTATCAGCTCATTTTCAAGGGCTATTTGACCTCTGGCTATTGGAAGAAGGTCTTCCCAAGTACATACCTTACGATATTTATCCCATTTTTCTTGTAAATATAAGCGCATATATTCTGGCACCCATTGGGTGGAATAGATCCGAGAGAGTTCCTGTGAAAGAGTTGTCTTACCAGTACATTCAGGGCCTACAAATACTATTCGCTTGCAAGAGCTTGAGGCTTGTATAAGTTCTTTTTCCATTCCTGATAAGCTAAAATGGCTATAATAGTGAAAACAAGATATTGAAGAGCCGTTAAAATAAGATTTTTATACATATATAAGGGAATAGAGATGACATTTCCTATAATCCAGAATATCCAATTCTCTATTTTTCGTCTTGCCATTAGCCACATCCCTACTAAAAAAATAGCTGTTGTAGTAGCATCAACCCAATCTGTCCATACAAAATGATAAAATCCTAATTCAATTCCCTCCCAAGAGAAATGATTACTGATATAGGGCTTAAAATAATAAACTCCCATTACAAAAAACCAACTAAGTAAAGATAATACTACCATTATCTTTGTATCATAACTATTCATCTGAGAGATTTCTACGTGAATAGCATCCTTACTATTCTTTGCCCACAATATCCAGCCATATATACTCATTATTGTATAATAGGCATTGATAAGCATATCCCCAAAGAGCCTTCCTTCCCATAACAGATAGACAAAAAGAACAGTATTAATAATCCCTGTAGGATATACCCATATATTCCTATTTTTTGAAAAAATGACACTAATTAATCCAAAAAAAACTCCTATTACTTCTACATATATTAAGTGTGTAGGAACTCCCTGATATTGTGCAAAAATCCAATCAAAAATAAGGTTCATATTCGTGTCGGTCGGATTTCACTATTTTTATGTAAATAAGCCCGCTCTCAAGAAGATCGAATACTTCTTTCACCTCATTGGTCAAAACTTCCATAACACGATCATACTCTCCATACACCTGAGTACTCAATGGGTTTTCATATACAATAAGGCCAGAGGCACGAAGCTTCTTGATAAAGTGAATAACAGGTACTCTAAATTCATCCTGTAGCGGACTAAGGGTAAGCTCTACAGATACTTTCATATAAAATATATTTTTATTTTTCGTAGAGCAAATATACTAAAAAAAAAGGAAATAGCATATATTTTTTGAATATATTTTTGCTACAAATACAAATAATAGTAACTTTGCCTGCTGTAACAGTAATCCCAAAACAGAGATGGCAAGGAAAATAAAACTCTCCAAACAGTTTCTTAGAAGAAGTATATACTTCCTTCTTTTCCTCTTTTCGATGGTGATAGTAGTAATACATAATGCTGATAGTACCATACGCAAGGCTAGTGAAGAGAAGTGCTATACGGAAATTGATAGTATTCCCCAAAATAAAGTAGCCCTACTCTTAGGAACTAGTAAAACCCTCAAAAATGGGCAGTCCAACCTATATTTCAAATATAGAGTAGAAGCTGCTGTAGCTCTCTTTAAAGCTAAGAAAATTGATTTTATCCTTATCAGTGGAGATAATAGCAGGCAGGATTACGATGAACCTACCGATATGAAGGAAGCCTTGGTCGATATGGGTGTCCCCTCTGATAAAATTTATCTTGATTATGCAGGATTTCGCACTCTGGATTCCATAATCAGAGCTAAGGAAATTTTCTCCCTTACAGAACTGACTATCATCTCTCAAGCTTTTCATAATGAAAGAGCTATCTATCTGGCTCAAAAGTATGGTATCAAAGCTATTGGCTTTAATGCCAAGGATGTGGATAAATACTCAGGTTTTAAGACCCAAGTAAGGGAGTATTTTGCCCGTGTGAAAGTCTTTTGGGACTTGACCTTTGGGGTACAGCCAAAGTTCTTAGGAGAAAAAATAGAAATTCATTAATTATGCAGGCATTAGGAGATTTATATTTGATTCCCAATTTGTTAGGAGAAAGTTCTATAGAAGAAGTTTTACCCTCTCGTGTGAAGGAGGTAATTTCAATCTGTAACCACTTTATTGTAGAAAACGAAAAGAATGCAAGGCGATTTATCAAGCTGATGATTCCCCAAAAGCCTCTTAATCAAGTGGAACTATTTCCTCTAAACAAACATACTGCCACAGAAGATAAAGAGAGCTACCTTACTACTTGCTTAGAAGGAAAACCAATGGGAATTATCTCCGATGCGGGATGTCCAGCTATTGCAGACCCTGGTAGTGAAATTGTTCGTATGGCACATCGTAAGGGTATTCGAGTGATTCCCTTGGTGGGTCCCTCTTCTATCCTGCTTTCCCTTATGGCTAGTGGAATGAATGGACAATCTTTCGCCTTCAATGGATATTTGCCTATTGACAAAGCAGAAAGAAAAAACGCCCTAAAAAAGCTAGAAAAACGTGCTCGAGAGGAAAAGCAATCACAGTCCTTTATTGAAACACCTTATCGTAATGAAGCTCTATTACAAGAAAT
Source organism: uncultured Capnocytophaga sp. (assembly GCF_963525585.1). Lineage (NCBI taxonomy): Bacteria > Pseudomonadati > Bacteroidota > Flavobacteriia > Flavobacteriales > Flavobacteriaceae > Capnocytophaga > uncultured Capnocytophaga sp. The sequence goes on from NZ_CAURLX010000005.1 coordinate 40,420, forward strand.
TATCCAGACACTCTCTCCTGATACTTCACTCTGTATTGCCTGTAATATCACCTTAGCAGAAGAATCTATCCATACTTTTACATTAAGAGAATGGAAGCATAGAAGCAAAGATATACATATACAAAAACAACCAACTATTTTTATTATTTATTGAAAAAGAGGCTCATTAGAGCCTCTTTTTATATGATGTTATCTACTTTCGTCTCTTTCTGATAAAGAGAATGAGTCCTACAAAAGCAATTCCTACAGCAAGGATTATCCATAAGGAACCAAAAGATACTTTCTGTTGCTCTGTTGCTGTTGAGCTTTCTTCTTTCTTAAGGACTTTACTATCTTTGTCCTGTGAAATCTCCGCACTAGATTTCTTGGCTAAGGAAAGTTGTTTCTGGTAAGCTTGTGCTTTCTCCACAGAAGCCTTCTGAGAAATATAATCCTGTAATTTCTTATTATCTGAAGAGAATTGAGAGGCTTCCACTCCAAATTCTTTTGCCAAATCTGTATGAAGGTCTGCTAGTTTCTTTATCTGTTCTGTAGTTGCCTTCCACATTCCTTTACGAGTTGCTTCAAGCATTACTGCGGTAACTTCCTGTAGAGCTCCCACATTCTCTTTTTCAATAAATTGGGTAACTCCAAGTTGGTGCTTATCCTCTATATAGGTTTCATATACTTCATTCCATAAAGCATCATCTATTAGTTCAGGACGTGTGGCTTCCCAACCGTGCATATTCACTACAATTTCTTGTATTTGTCCTGCACTAGAAGCTTTCCCCTTCATCATTTCTTTGATATACTTAGGATTGAGAACTGTTGAGCGAGCCTCTACCCCTACAGCTTCCTTTAGTTCTTGCATATGCATATTCTTATGATTGCGGTAATCAGCAAGATAGGCATCTGGATCCTTTCCTGTTACTTCCTTAATAGAAGCATTCATTCCTCCCATAAACTCAAATACGTGATCCAAGCTCAAAGCCCCCCAAGTATTATTCTGACGAGGATGAATAAGAATATCAGTATGCTTAAGAGCAGCCCTAAACATTCCCTCTTGGAACTTGCTCCAGTCCTCTTTAGAACCATAAAGAGCACCCATATTATGCATATACACCTTAGCTATATCAGCTGTGGATTCCCACTTATCTCCTGCATTAATAAGCCCTTTGATATTAGTACCATAAGCCCCTTGTAATCCTCCAAAAATACGAGAAGTAGATAGCTCTCGGGCATCTTTAGGAGGAATTCCTGCATTTACTAGTTCTTTCTCTATATCCACTGTTCCTGCACTAACTTCATTTGTATATTTTTCTTCAGGTAATGCCGAAACCATCTCAATAGCTTTTGTTATAAGAAACAAACGAGAAGCTGCTAAGTCTCGGAACTGCCCTGAAGTCTGAACAACAACATCTATTCTAGGACGTCCTAACTCCTCTGAAGGAATCAAACGAATATCCCCTACACGACCAAAAGTATCCCACACAGGTTCTACTCCTAATAAATAAAGTACTTGAGCTATAGTAACTCCTTCTGTTTCAACAAATTCAGAACTCCAGAAAGTAAAAGCTATTTTTTTAGGATATTCATTATGGTTCTTTTTATATTCCTCCAAGGTACTTTGAGCCAAAGCAACTCCTCTATCCCAAGCTAACTTAGATGGAGTAGCTTCAGCATTAATTGCATAGAGATTACGTCCTGTAGGAACTGATTTGGGGTTAGCTACTGCATCTCCTCCTGAAGAAGGTGGTGTATATCCACCATTAAGCGCATTGAGAAATGCTTTTTCCTCTATAGAGGGACTATTCTGTAAGGTTTCCTTGTAAAAAGATATATTAGTAATAGCCATTTCTATATCTACAATGGCTCGTGCCCGTTCTGTTTGAGCCTTTTTGGCAGCAAGTTCTGCTATTTCTGCTTCAGTAAGTACTTTTCGTTCTTCTTTTTTAGTAGGTACTTGCACTTTTTTCTTTGTTTTGGTGGCTTTTCCTACTGCATCAGGCTTTTTGGCTACACTATCCTTAGTTTCATTAACCGTAGGCTTGGTCATATCAGATACAGATTTATCTTTGTCCTTAGCCTCTGCTTGCTTACGCATAAATGAGGGAATTCCAGCTTGTGCTTGCTCTGCTAGGAAATCCTTTGCCTCCTTAAGATCTTTTTCTGTAATGTGAGCATAATTACAGATAAGTTCATTAGTAACAGCTTTCCCAGCAAGCACTTCCTTTATAAGAAGCTTAGCTGGATTGAGATATTTTTCAGTAAAGAAAGTTTTTTTCTTTATTTCTTTATCTGTTACCTTACCATTAAGTTTGTCCAAAGTAGCCATACTATAAGCAATAGGATCTACGGACATAGCTGAAACAGTCGAAAGTACTTTTTCAGGAGTATAAGGAACTCCCATTGTATAATACTCTCCATTTATTTTCTCTGAGGCAATTTCTTCTGCAAAATTAGATAATCGGTCTATTTCTTCCTCTGTATAAGGCTGAGAGAGAATACTATCCAACCTTAAATCACGATGTAAGCCCATTTCCACCGCTAATTTCTTAATATGTAGGGAGATTGCATTCTTATCTGTAGGATTTTTTGCTTTTTCATAGGCAAGAATATCTTTTTCTAGTTCACTAAAAGTAGTACGCATATCACTTTCCGTAAAAGCTGGAGTCAGATAAGAAAGAATTGTTGCATAAGAACGTCTCTTAGCCATTATAGACTCTCCGATATTTCCTATAGAATAGTAATAGAAATGAGGGACTGTCCCCACAAGAATATCACCCCAATCATAATCAGAAAGAGCCACTTGCTTATTAGGAGTGAATTCTAAAGACCCGTGAGTACCAAAGTGTATCAAAGCATCTGCCTTAAGGGCATTCTGTACCCACAAATAAGCCCCTATATAAGCATAAGGAGGTATTTCTTTTACTCCGTGCTGTACTTTAAAATCATCATCAGTACTTAGTGCTGCAGGTGGCTGAGGCAGAATGATTATATTTCCAAAAGTTACCTGAGAAATCCCTAGATATTCTTTTCCTTCCTTTGTTGTAGTCAGGTAATTCCCTGGAGAAGCTCCATTATGAGCGACTACTTCCTTATAAAGCTTCTCAGGAAGAGCTCCCTTAAGCCAAAGATCTAATTCTTGAGATTCCACTAAGGCAGGACTTCCTTCCTTAAAGAATTTCTCTATCTCACCCTTAGAGGAAGCCCGATAGGTATTTGCTTGCTTGTGAAGCACTTGAGTAAATTCTTCTACACTATCGGGAAGGTTTTCAACAGTATATCCTTGATTTTTAAGATTTTTCAAAAAATGATACAAAGATTCTACAACTTCCAAACCCTGTGCTACAGGAATAGCAGGTCCTTCCCCTTTGTAATATACAATAGCTAACTTCTTGTCTTTATTATCCTTAGTTTTCAGCTGTGTAAAATTCTGTATAATTTGAGCAAACTTATCAGCTCTGTTGGGGATAGCATCCAAAAAATAATATCCATCCTTATTCTGGTTTTGAGCAATGACTACATAAGGGTAAATAGCCCCATCCAGTTCTGGCATTACTACAGTCTGCCCTAGGAATCCTCCAAAAAGCCCCATAGGATCCTCTTCCCATTTCTCCTTAAGGGAAAGAATACTAAGCCCTGTAAATAAAGGTATATTTTTCTCCTTCAGGTAAGTGATAAATGGTTCTGGATTCCCCATAAGCAATTGACCGTGAGGAAAATATACAATTGCATCAGGATTTATTTCCTTGAGAAATTCCATTCGCTTATCTATCTGAGCTGTAAAAGGATATACATTAAAGCCTTTATTCTGTAAGGCAGTAATCACTCCATTGAGGTGCTCCTTATTCCCCGCAAAAGGATCGTGAATACCTGCTAATACGGCTATTTTGGGAGCATTTTCTCTGTAGAAATGATACTTTTTTATATAGGCTTCATAGGAAGAAAGTGTATCAAAGGAAAGCTGATCATCTAAGTGAAAATAAGCATTATCCTTACGCCCTATCGCTGGAGAGGGTTCTGTAACAAACCATTTTTTATCAATATATTTCCGCACATAAAGAGCCAAGTTCTTATAATTCTCCTTATTTCCACTCTCAAGATACTTTGAGATACGTTCTAGATCCTTTTCGTCTAAGTTACTGATATCATTATCAGGATTAGTAACCATAAAGCTATGAAAAGGTACTTTCTCAGCCGCTTCTATCAGCTGATTACGTTGCTGATCTGTAACCCTTAAGCCCATTGCCCATACCAATACAAAGTCATAATCCTTAAGCCTATCAAGCTCTTCTAAGGGAACTTCCTCATACTTGATGAATTTATCTGTATTAGAAAGAGCCATATTGGATGCCTGATAGCTCAGGTAATTTACTAGAGCTATACGTGTGGGCGATACATATTTACAATAAGTAAAATACCCCCCTCCCACTAGTAATAACAGAGAAATAAGTAATAGAATTTTCTTTCTCATCTTCTTTTAGATTGATTTAGATTGATTATTAATTAGAAATTTTAAGGCAAAGGTACAACTTTTTTTCAAGATATTCTATTTTTATTCAGAAAAAATAAATAAAATTGAAAAGTATTTTTATATTTATGAAATTAACCTTCATTTAATTAATTTTTTATATTTATGGTGTTTTTGTGAATTTTATTAACTTTTTATTTATTCTTATGATTATAGGTAATTAACAACGAAAGCCTTTTTGTTGAAAATTATTTTTTATTTGTTAAAAATCTGTCTTCATATCTTTCTATTTATCTTTCTAATTCATTAGAACACAATCTTTTAATTAATATTCTTACTTTCTCTCTTTTTCTTAAAAATAAAGTATTATAAACCACTCTATTTCTCTTAATGATAAGGTTATAGAAAAATAGCTTGTACTTTTGCTCAAAAATTACTATTAAGGCTAGAAATGTTGCCCATTCCAATCATAGAGACTCAGGAAGTTCCTATTTTATATCCTGAGGGGATTAGGCTTTATCTCAAGCGAGAAGATAGAACTCATCCTCATATTTCAGGGAATAAGTATAGGAAATTAAAATACAACTTGGCAGAAGCTCTTAAAGAAGGTTACCAACGCTTAGTTACCTTTGGAGGAGCCTATTCTAACCACATTGCCGCTACAGCATATGCAGGTAAGGTAGTGGGAATGGAGACTATTGGAGTCATTCGTGGAGATGAATTAGCTCTTTGTGTGGAAGAAAACCCAACCTTACATTTTGCTAAAGAATGTGGAATGCAGTTCCATTTCATAACACGAGAAAAATACAGAGAAAAACATACTTTAGCATTCCAAGAAGAGCTCAGAAATCTTCTAGGTGCTCATTATTATGTACCCGAAGGTGGAACAAATGCCCTAGCAATAGAAGGAACAAAAGAAATTTTAACTCCTGAAGACCAAAAGTATGATTTTATCACCACAGCGGTAGGAACTGGAGGAACCATTGCAGGACTGATTCAGAGTGCTGGAAGTCATCAGAAAGTTTTAGGTTTCCCTGCTCTAAAAGGTGTTTTCTTAGAAGAAGAAATTAGAAAATGGGTGCCCGATAATCAGAATTATTGGGAACTTATTCACGATTATAACCTAGGAGGATATGCAAAGGTCAATGATGAATTTATTACTTTCCTGAATGATTTCTTTGCACAAACAAATATTCCTCTAGACCCCGTCTATACAGGAAAAATGATTTATGGAATTACAGACCTAATTTACAAAGGTTATTTTCCTAAGAATAGTTCTATTTTGGCTATTCATACAGGGGGATTACAAGGAATCTATGGAATGAATCAAAAACTTAAAAATAAAGGAAAACAAATACTTGATTATGAACAAAAAATTACTTAGCCTTTTGTGCTTATTCTTTTTGGTAAGCTGTCAAGCACCTCAAAAACGTGTTTCCTCTTCACGGAAACCTATCACACCTCGCCCTGTGGATAAAGTACTAACAGAGAAGCATACGCAAACTTTTATTAACAAAGAAGTTCCCGAGACCACAGAAGAGCTCGAAGCTACTTCGGCAGTAAAGGTAACTCCTGCGGTAATTCGTGAGTACATTGCTACCTATAAGGATATTGCTATGGTAGAGATGCAACGGTACAATATCCCTGCTAGTATTACTCTTGCCCAAGCTATCCTTGAGAGTGGTTCTGGACAAGGAAGACTTGCGCGTCATGCCCGTAATCATTTTGGTATCAAGTGCCATTATGGATGGGAAGGAGGGACTATCTTCCACGATGATGACGCCATAGGAGAATGTTTCCGGAAGTATGAGCACGCAGAAGCATCTTTTGAGGATCATTCTCAATTCCTTGTAAACCGTTCTCGTTATGCCTCATTATTCCAGCTCAAGCAAGGAGATTACAAAGGATGGGCTCACGGACTCAAAAAAGCTGGATATGCTACAGATCCTTCTTATGCTCAGAAGCTAATTAGTCTAATTCATAAATATGAGCTTCATCAATATGATGAGCAAGTATTAGGATACGCTTTCAAGGAAGAGAAGCCTCTCTCGCCTATTCCTAATACCCCTCCTGTAGTGGTAAGCCAAAAGAAACAGCCCACAAAAGTTATTTCCACCAAAACAAATGGTAATAATACCCAAGAAAAGGCTGTTCCTGCAAAGGCTCCCATAGTAGCTAATACGAATAAAAAGGAAACTCTTTCTGTTAAGAAAGATAGTACAACCATAGCTCCTAAGAAGGATAGTACAACTATTGCCCCTAAGAAAGATAGTACTTCTGTAGTTCCTAAGGGTGATAAGCAACAAATAGTAAAAACTACTCCCTCAGAAGATACTTCTTCCAAAGAGCCAATCAATATGGAGAAAATTAAGATGTATATTGTAGAAAAAGGAGATACTCTCTATGGTATCTCAAGGAGAACAGGAATCAGTGTAACTCAACTAATGAGCTTAAATAAAATGGACAATGCTAACCTAAGCCTAGGACAAATTCTTGTTATCCGTGAATAATATCATCTATAAATAGTTATATTTCAGTAGTATGTGGGGAAATCTTACTTTTATTCAAAAAATTTTTTTCATAATCAATCTGGGAGTAGGCTTAACTTTGCTTTTTGCTTACCTACTCCCTTTTATTCCTCCTAAGTATTTCGAATATGCTACCTTGAGTGTTTTTACTCCACTATTACTGATTACGAATATATTTTTTATCTTTTTATGGATATTGCTACGAAAATGGAACTTTATTTTTTCTTCAGTTCTTTTTTTAGTAGGATTACCTTTTATTCATCGGTTTATACAATTCTCTGGGGGAACTCCAGAGCAAGGACAGCTGAGCCTGATGAGCTTTAATGTCCGATTAATGAATCATTATCAATGGAGTAAGGATACAACTCTTCGTGAAAAAATTATTGATTTTCTCAAGGAAGAACATCCTCATATTGTTGCTTTACAGGAATTCTATAAGAAAGAAAGTGAAAGCTTCCCTTTTTATAAATATAAAAAATTTATCTACAAAAATAATACCGATAAAATAGGACAGGCTATCCTTAGTGATTACCCTATTATAGGAAGCGGTTCCTTGGATTTTCCTCATACAGGTAATAATGGTATCTTTGCTGATATTATTGTAGGACGTGATACTCTGCGTCTTTATAGCCTACATTTTGAATCATTTCATATTGATGATACCGAATTTACTCAGGAAAATTCCCGCAAAATACTCCTGAGCTTACATAAACGATTTGCTATCCAACAATCTCAGGTAGAGCTTTTCAGTAAGCACGCTTCTGGTTGTCCCTATCCTATTATTGTATGTGGGGATTTTAACAACACTGCCTTCTCTTATCTTTATCAGAAAATACAAGATCAAGGGCTTATTGACAGCTTCCAAGAATGTGGCAGTGGATTTGGTAAGACTTATAATTTTCCTTATTTTCCTTTCCGTATTGATTATATTTTTGCTGATCCTTATTTTAAAATTACTTCCCACAAAGTATATAATCATATTAATTACTCTGATCACTTTCCCTTAAAAGCTACTATGGGATTAAGATAATTAAGAATAGAGTTTAGCTCCTTCTAAACAAATCATAAATTCACAGCAAAAAAGTGATATTTACAAATAATATTGTATTTTTGCCCAGAATTTGGAAGTTCTAATAGAATAAAAAATGATAACAACAAAAACAAGAGAGAAAACCCCTTTTTTCACACGTAAAAGGCTTTTAAAATATTTCTGGGGAAGTATTCTAGCAGGAATAGGCTCAGTAATTTTTATCTTCTTTTTAGCTTCATTAGGCGTTTTTGGAGAAATGCCTGATTTTGAGAGTTTGGAAAACCCTGAGACAAACTTAGCTACTGAAATTATCTCAGCAGATGGTAAAATTCTTGGAAAGTTCTATTTCAATGATAACCGTACAGCAGTTACTTATAAGGAGTTACCTGAACACCTAGTGAATGCTCTTATTGCTACTGAGGATGAGCGTTTTGAAAAGCATTCCGGAATTGATGGGCGCGGAACACTGCGTGCTTTTGTATTCTTGGGTAAGCGTGGAGGTGCCTCTACCATTACCCAACAGCTTGCTAAGCTCCTTTTCCATCGTGAAGGTTCTAAAAAAGTTAGCAAACGTTATGTACAAAAAATAAAAGAATGGATTATTGCCATTCGATTAGAAAGACAATACACTAAGAAGGAAATCCTTACAATGTATTTTAACCAATATGACTTTGGAAATAATGCAGATGGAATCCGTTCTGCTGCTCGTATCTATTTCGGAAAAGAACCTAAAAACCTAAAAATAGAGGAAGGAGCTACTCTTGTGGGAATGTTCAAGAATTCTTCCTTATATAATCCTCGTACGAACCCTCAAGGAGTAACCAACCGTCGTAATGTGGTGCTTGCACAAATGGAAAAAAACCACTACCTAACCACTAAGGAAAAAGATTCTCTACAACAACTCCCTTTAGTGCTAAACTTTAATCCTGAAGGTCATAATGAAGGTATTGCAACTTATTTTAGGGAACATCTACGCTCTTTTATGAAAGATTGGACAGAGAAAAACCCTAAACCTGATGGTTCCAAATACGATATCTATTCTGATGGATTAAAAATATATACAACTATCGATTCCCGATTACAATCTATCGCTGAAGAAGCTGTACAAAAGCATATGAAAAACCTACAAAAGGCTTTTTTCAACGAAAATAATCCCAAAAAGAATAAAAATTTTCCTTTTGTAAATCTTTCTCAAGAAGAAGTGAACCGTATTATGGAACGGGCTATAAAAAATTCTGACCGATGGTATCATCTTAAGCAATTAGGACGTTCTGAAAAGGAAATTCGTGCATCTTTTGAGGAAAAAGTCCCTATGCAAGTTTTCTCTTGGAAAGGAACGATAGATACAATTATGACACCTATGGATTCTATTCGTTACTATAAAGCTTTCTTGCGAGCTGCCACTCTTTCTATGGAACCTCAAACGGGACATATCAAGGCTTGGGTAGGAGGTATTGATTATCGTAATTTTAAGTATGATCAGGTAGCACAAGGAGCCAGACAAGTGGGCTCTGCATTTAAGCCCTTTGTATATACAGCTGCCATTGACCAATTACATTACACCCCTTGCGATCAACTTCCTGATGTAAAAACTTGTATTGAGGCAAACAAATATGGAAATGGAAAAGAATGGTGCCCCCATAATACTGATGGCAAGTTCTCTGGTAGAATGATGACCCTTAAGGCTGCACTGGCAAACTCTATCAATTCTATTACCGCAAACCTAATGGATAAGGTAGGACCTGTCCCTGTAGTGAAACTCGTAAAGAAACTAGGTGTTACTGCTGAAATTCCGGAGCTTCCTTCGATCGCTTTAGGCTCTGCTGATATCTCCTTACTAGAAATGGTGGGTGCTTATGGTGTATTTGCTAATGATGGTATCTATGTGAAACCTATTATAGTAACCAGAATTGAGGACAGAAATGGACGTGTTCTTTTTGAATACACTCCCGAAACTCACGATGTAGTAAGTGAAGATGTCGCCAGAACAGTAATTAATCTTATGGAGGGAGTTACTCAATCAGGTTCTGGAGTACGCTTACGCACAAAAGGTGCTGATTCCTATAATGCAGTATATAAGAATGTTATTACAGGCTATCCGTATGCTTTCACTAATGCTATAGCTGGGAAAACAGGAACTTCTCAAAACCAATCTGATGGATGGTTTATGGGGATGGTTCCCAACCTAGTTACAGGAGTGTGGGTAGGTGCCGAAGACAGAGCTGTACATTTCAGAGGATTACAACTTGGACAAGGAGCAACAATGGCCTTACCTATCTGGGGATATTATATGAAAAAAGGATATGAAAATAAGGACTTAGGTATTTCAAAAGATGCCTTTGCAAAACCTAAGGGAGAGAATTATTCCTTAAATTGCCAAGGAAATGACCCTGTTGAATCCTCTGGAGGAGACTCAGAAGTAATAATTGATTTCTAAAATGATAAAAAAAACCTTTGTAAATTCTACAGAGGTTTTTTTTATTTATCCTATATCCTTAATTTTTCTTCTAAGTAATGTACTACAAGTAACCACCGCTCCTATAACAACTCCTAGAAGTCCGTGCATATTTACAGACTGTCCTGTTAGGTATAGGTTTGGAATATGTGTTTGTGGCATAATACGTGTATGAGCTACCTTATCACTACTTTTCTGGTAGCCATATACAGCTCCAGTAGGATTCCCTATATAATCTCTATAAGTTAAGGGAGTTGCTGTATAAATTGCCAATATATTACCTTTCAATTGGGGATAACGCTGGTATAAAAGGGAGAGTAATTCCTGTGCTTTCTTATTCTTGAAATGAGTATAGTCTTGAGACCTCTCTTCAGGTTCTCCTACAGTATTAAAAGTATTTTCCCATTCTCTCACCTGATTATAGTCCATATAAGCCATAATCGTCATATTATCTGTATAAATTCCCTTCTTAGGAGGATTCATAGAAAGCATATAGGAGGTGAAATTCTCTTCTGGAATCCCAGCATCTCTCCATACCTGCTCAGAGCTTTTGAACCAATAGAGATTATAAGGCTGATAAGGAATGTTATCAGGCTTAAGAACCAAGTGTAAGGAAAAAACACCTCTCGTTGGGGTAAGTGCTTCTATACGTTTATAATAAGAAGGTTTGAAGTGTTCCTTTCCTACAATTTGAAGTAACTGCTTAATGTCTATATCCGATATAAAATCCGTAGCAACAATTTTTTTATATTGTGATGTAATTACAGAATATATGTGTTCCTCTCGAATTTCAAAGGCAAGAGCCTGATGCTCTCTAAAAAGAGTTACACCAAGAGCTTGTAATTGTTCCAATAATAAATGTGTAATCTGAGAACCTCCCTTTTTGAGTCGCCAGGCACTTTCCATATAGGAGCTCACTGAAAGAGCGTGTAGGTACAAAGGTGTATAAGACGTAGCTCCTCCATATAAAAAATTATTTCCTACAAGAACCGATTGAAGAAGAGTATCTGAGGTAATCTCATTAAGATATTCCTTCAAATTAAGAGATAGAGTATGTATATCATACCCTATCCCATTACGAAATCTATACAATGGAAAACTATCACATAATTCTTGTAATCTAGTTATATAGCGACTAAGAGCAACCTCTTCTCTAGGAAAAAAAGGTAATAATTGCCTCATAAAGTTCTCCCCCCCTTGTGCGTGAGGGTAATAAATAGGCTCTGTCCCAAAGGTAACATAATCATACCCATTAATAGGCATACGTTCTAAGTCCAGACGTGAAGCAATACCTGCATAAGAAAAGTACTCATAAAGAGCCTGTCCTTTTGCCAAACCTCCTAAATAATGTACTCCCGTATCAAAAAGAATAGAATTGCGAGAAAATGTCTGTAAGTTCCCTCCAAATTGACTATTTTTTTCTATGACAGCTACTTTTTTCCCTTCTTTAGCAAGAATAAGAGCCGAAAAAAGTCCTCCCAAACCACTTCCTATGATAGCTACATCGTATTTTTGAGGCATTTAAACAATAAGTTTAATAACTAATTCCTAGAACCTTTATATAATGAGCATTCAGGTGCTCTCTCATTAGTTCTCGGAAAGAGGAAGGAGTACCGTGCTTAAGTTCTTCTAATAAATCACGATGAGTTACCTGCTTGCCTCCTTCTGGAAGGATGTAAGCTGCCTGATACCTATTCAAATCGTGTATATACTCGAAGATTTGTATAAATATATCCTGAAATTTCCTTAGAATATCATTCCCAGCCATTTCATAGAGCTTCCCGTGAAACTGACGCTCCGCCTCCAGTGAGAAATTAAAACCATCACAGCGCTGTTCCTCAGAATTGTCTACAATATCTTCTAATTCCTTAAGTTGTCGAGGTGTTTTGCGAGCAAAAACAAAATCAGACATTCCCACTTCAAGCATCAAGCGCAATTCGAAAAGTAAAGAAAGTTTCTTCACATTTACCAGAGCAGGATCTAGCATTTTCTCAAAATTATGCACCAAATCTGGTTCCAAAATAACCATTCCCCTATGTTTTCGTGATTCTATAAGCCCTAGAGTTCTTAAGCGTAGCATAGCCTCACGAACAGCGGTTCTGCTTACTCCTAATGATTCTGCTATTTCTAATTCTTTAGGCAAAGCATCACCCACTTTGAGTGCGTTATTTTTAATATAATCTATAATGCTCTTCTCTACCTTATCCACCAAGGTAGCATCATCTAAGAGATCCATCTTATCTTTCTCTAAAGGAATTACTCCATCTTTTAAATGCTTCATAAGAAGTTCTTTTTATCCAAGTTTTGTAAGCACAAATTTACAAAAAAGAAATGATATAAAAAAATACAATCTTAAGGTTTGTTTGTACAGAAAATAATTAATTATCTCCACTCGATTAGCTACTGAGGTAACGTAATAAAACTCTTTATTCGCAAGCTATTATCTATCAATCTATTAGACTATTTAAAAATTAAATTATTCATTAATAAAAAGTTAAATTTTTATTTTTTCTCATTTTGGCATTGTTTTTGAATAGTATTATTCGCAATTAAAAAGTTAAAAGCATAAATATAATTAATTATTTTAAGATTTTTGATATGAAAAAACATTTCACTTCTTTACTCTCTGCCATTATGGGAGGAGCTATAGCCATCGGAGGGTATCATTTTCTTGTAAAAGAAAATATTTCTGAGCATTCTCACCCTATTATCTCTGAAAGTTCTCAAGGAATTTCCTCAAACTTCCAACGAGTAGCTAATTTCAATTTTGATGAAAATAGTTTCATCAATGCTTCCAACAAGACTGTAAATAGTGTCGTTCACGTGAAGAATATGACTATATCCCCTGAAATTACTTCTATATTTGATCTTTTCAGTGGAAATACTCCACAAAGAGGTAATGGTAAAGAACGCTTGGCTGGTACTGGCTCAGGTGTTATTATTTCCCCTGACGGTTACATTGTCACTAATAATCACGTAATTAGTGGCGCTTCTTCTGTTCAGGTCACCCTAAATAATAACCAGACTTATAAGGCAGAAATTATTGGTTCTGATAGTAGTTCTGATATAGCTTTGCTGAAAATCAAAGCTCCAGAGAAACTCCCTTATCTTACCTTCGCAGACTCTGATAACACCCAAATCGGAGAATGGGTATTGGCCGTGGGAAATCCTTTCAACTTAACCTCTACCGTTACAGCTGGAATTATTAGTGCCAAAGCACGTAACTTAGGAAACCAATATAATGGGAAAGTAGAATCCTATATACAAACAGATGCTGCTGTAAATTCAGGAAATAGTGGGGGAGCTTTGGTAAATCTCAATGGAGACCTTATCGGAATCAATACCGCCATAGCTTCTGCTAATACAGGTACTTTTGTAGGGTATTCTTTCGCTGTTCCTAGTAATATTGCCAAAAAGGTAGTAGAAGACCTTATAGAATATGGAAATGTACAAAGAGGAGTTTTAGGTATTGCAGGTACAGAACTTAATTCTGAAACAGCTGAAAAACTCAAAACCAAGCAAACTGAAGGGTTCTATATAGATAGTGTAGATGAGGAATCAGGAGCTGAAAAAGCTGGAATCAAGAAAGGGGATATTATCACCCAGATGGATAACTTAAAAATACGTACTTTCTCTGACCTTAGTGGGCATATCAACACAAAACGTCCTAATGATACTGTAAAGGTTACTATTCTTAGAGATGGTAAGAGCAAAGATGTTACTGTTACCTTACAAAAAAATAGTTCTTATGTAGCTAATGATTTAGGAATTATTGTAAAAGACTTATCTGAAAAGGATAAAAAAGAATTTAAGCTAAAAAATGGTGTAAAAATCACTCAAACAAGCCCTCTTTTCATAGAAAATGGTGTAGACTTAACCGGAAAAGTACTTATTTCTATTAATGGAAAAGAGATTACTAATACCGATTCAGTGAAAAAAATCCTTGAGAACAGTAATTCACAACGCAATGCTATCATTGTACAAAACAAAAATGGTGAAAAAGAGCGTTATTTCTTATAGAAAATTATATTCATATCTTAGTTTGATTTTTGTTAGCATTAAAATAGTTTGCTTATAAGCAAACTATTTTTTTGTTATATCATATTTTATTTATACCTTTGTGCTGTTATGAATTTCAGATAAAACAATCCTTTATTAAGCATTAATTATGGATACTCGGAAAGATATTCGGTGGGCATTCATTTATTTTATAATAACTATCTCTCTTGGTTTTATCCTAAGGATAGCTTTTATTACAGGAGCTTTCTTTGACTTTCGTTATGTTACTCATGCCCATTCTCATACAGGGTTATTAGGCTGGGTATATAGTATTCTTACAGCTCTTATAGGGCAATATTTCCTAGAAGAGAGTGACCGGAAAGCCTACATTCCTATTCTTATCCTCACACAGATTAGTATTTGGGGAATGTTATTTACTTTTCCTTTCGGAGGATATTTTCTTTATTCCATTATCTTTTCTTCTTTATTTATTATTTCTAGTTATTGGTTCAGTTTTTTTTTCCTCAGAAGATGCAAAAAAAACATTCTTCTTAAGCATTCCTTACCTAAACTGCCTTTTTCTGTACAATTTGTCCGTTGGGGAATCTTTTTCCTAATTATCTCCAGCTTAGGAATATGGCTTCTACCTGTTGCTATCCAGCTAACAGGAAAGAATAGTGAATGGTACCAGAGTGCTATTTATTTTTTTCTACATTTCCAGTATAATGGTTGGTTCCTAGCAGTACTCATAGGGCTCTTAGTAGGCGAATTAGAAAAGAAAAATACCTACTCAAATGAGCAACTATCTACAGCTTATTATTGTTTTATTATAGGTACTTTAGGATCTGTGAGCCTATCTCTAGTAGGCTTTTTTGCACATCCACTTCTTTATATTATAGGAAATATAAGTGCTTTCTTTCTCCTAATAAGTATCTACCAACTCTATAGAACATATCTAAAATCTAAGGACAACTCCCTTTTATTAAGTATTTTTTTATTCTTGCTAAGTATCAAAACAGTTCTTATGTTTCTTGGTTCTTTTCCTTGGATTGCAAAAGTATTTCTTCTGAATAAAGATTTTATTATCAGTTATTTACATTTTACTTTTCTAGGAGTTATTGTATCTGGAGTTTTGCATTTTCTAGAAAAAAATATGAATATTCACTTTCCTGATTGGAGTATATCATTATATTTTACAGCATTTATAGGAACAGAAGCTCTTATCACTTACAAAGGTTTGGCTATTTGGAAGTATTTGACTATGCCTGCTAATTATTTCTCTTTGCTTGTTTTTTTTAGCTTACTTTTTCTAATTGCTACAGCAACCTGGATTTATAAAATATTTAATAAAAACAAGCTATAAAGTTAAATAAAATTTTATTTTAGTTAAATATTTCACCTTACACAAACTACTTTATTTAAAAGAATATTTTATAAATATCTGAAATACTGTAAATTAATAAAATATAATTTATTTTGCTTATTGACAGAAACACAAGTTATTAACAAAACCCTTTTATAAGACTATTGCGTATTTCATTTCTTTTTTAGATATTTGCGACCATAATAACTAATATTCCTAAGAAATGAAAAAATATATATTTTATCCTCTTTTTCTTTTTTTCTCATTACCCTTTTTTTCCTATGGACAGCAGAATGTTCGCACCAATAAACTTTCTGCTGTAGCTGAGAATATACTTTCACAAAGAGAAATCTTTGAACATAGTATCAAAAAAATTTACAAGCAAATACAAGGAGATATTTATGGACTTGATTACAACGCCTTTAGATATGCCTATATAGGATATCAGAATATGAAAATCCAAAATAAACTCAATGAGAAACGGCTACTTTCTATTATTGATTTTACCAAAAATAGTAGCCAGAAACGCTTCTATACTATTGATTTAGAGAATCAGCTGATTCTATATCATACTTTTGTAGCCCACGGGAAAAAAACAGGTATAGAGACAGCTACTTATTTCTCTGACAAAAATGATTCCAATAAAAGTAGTCTAGGATTCTATGTTACAGGGAAAACTTACAATGGCGATGCTGGATTCAGTCTAAAGTTACACGGTGACGAAAGAAATTATAATTCTAACGCCTATAAAAGAGGAATTGTTATTCATACGGCTGAGTATATGGATGAGTCTTTTCTAAAGAAAAATGGACGCTTTGGTAGAAGTCTAGGCTGTCCTGTGCTTCCCGCCTCTATATACAAAGATGTCATTGAGACTATTAAAGAAGGTACATTAGTTTTCGCTTATTATAATAACAAGCAATATCTTTCTTCCTCTAAATACTTGAAGATAAATAATCTCACTGAAAGCGGTCTTTACTAATGATAATACAAGAAGTTATAGATTTCCTAGAAGAGACTACTCCTTTAGCATATGCCGAGGGATTTGATAATGTAGGCTTATTAGTAGGAGATACTAATAATGTGGTTACAGGAGTTCTGGTTACACTGGATACACTGGAGGAAGTAGTGCAGGAGGCAATTGACAAAAATTGTAACCTCATTATAAGTTTCCATCCTATTATTTTCCAAGGTCTTAAAAAGCTCACCGGAAAAACCTATGTAGAACGTGCTGTTATGAAAGCTATTAAGAATGATATAGCTATTTATGCCATTCACACAGCTCTTGACAATTCTTTTCAGGGAGTAAATGCACGTATTTGTGATCGCTTAGGACTGACAAATCGACAGATTCTTATGCCACAATGCCATACCATACAGCGACTACTTACTTATGTTCCTGAAAAAGATGCAGATTCCTTACGCCAGAAGCTCTTTGAAGCAGGAGCTGGAAATATAGGTAACTACTCAGAATGTAGCTTCAACCTAAAGGGAATTGGTACTTTCAAAGGAAATGAGCAAAGCCACCCCACAATAGGAATTCCAAATAAATTTCACCAAGAAAATGAAGTGCAAATAGGAGTTATTTTTCCTAAACATTTACAAAAGAATATCCTGAAAGCACTCTTCCTAGATCATCCTTATGAAGAGGTAGCTTATGAGATTTATACGTTAGAGAATCAGCATCAACATATAGGATTAGGAATGATAGGCGAACTCCCCTCTCCTATGCAAGAAAAAGAATTTCTTTCTTTTGTAAAAGAAAATATGCAAACTTCGTGTATTCGCCATTCAGCTCTCTTAGGAAAACCTATACAGAAAGTTGCCGTATTAGGAGGAAGTGGTGCAGAGGCTATTGAGGCTTGCTTAGCCAAACAATGTGACGCTTATATCACTTCAGATATCAAGTATCACGAATTTTTTAAAGCTGAAAACAAAATTCTCCTTGCCGATATTGGTCACTATGAAAGCGAACAATTTACAAAAATGCTTTTATGGGAACAACTTAAGGAAAAATTTACTACCTTTGCACTCTATTTAGCAGATACAAATACAAATCCTATCAACTACTTATAGATATGACAAAAAAAGAAATTCCTGTAGAGGAAAAACTAAGAACCTTGTACTCTTTGCAACTGATTGATTGCAAGATAGATGAACTCCGTAATGTACGTGGAGAACTCCCTCTGGAAGTAGAGGACTTGCAAGATGAAGTAGCTGGATTAGAGAGCCGTATAGAACGACTTTCCTCTGATATTGATAAAATAAATGGAGATATCTCTACTAAGAAAAATCTTATAGAAGAAAGCAAATCTCTTATTAAAAAATATACAGAACAACAGAAAAACGTACGTAATAATAGAGAATTTAACTCTATTTCAAAAGAAATAGAGTTCCAAGAGCTTGAAATTCAATTAGCAGAGAAGCATCTCAGAGAATATAAGGCTGATATAGAACAGAAAAAATTAGCTATTGAAAAGATAAAGGAACAACTTCAAGAGCGCGAAAAGCATCTTTCACATAAAAAAGAAGAGCTGGATTCTATCCTTGAAGAAACTAAAAAAGATGAGGAAACTCTCCTTAGAAAATCTCTAGAGATTTCTTCTCAAATAGAGCCAAGGCTCCTTAGTGCTTACCAACGTATTCGTAATAGCGTAGTAAATAGATTAGCTATTGTTCCTGTTGAACGCGGGGCTTCAGGGGGGTCTTTCTTTGTAATTCCTCCTCAGGTACAAGTAGAAATATCCACCAGAAAGAAAATCATCACTGATGAGCATAGTGGACGTATCCTTATTGATCCAGACCTTGCCAGAGAGGAAAGAGAAAAAATGGAAGCTTTCTTTGAAACAATGTAAAAAAATAAGTGCTTGAAATCAAGCACTTATTTTTTTATCCATCCAAAAAATCCATTTTCTTCTATCATCTGTGCTACTCCTTTAGGGAGTGAGGATTGCCAGCCATCTTCACCTCGCTTAATCTGTTCTACTATCTCACGTGAGTGTATATCCAAATTTTTAGGGTCATATCCTTCTATATCTACTACCTTTTCATCACCATCAAATTTGAAAAATTTGTAAAGTTCTCTAGTTCTTGAGGGAACTTCTATATTATTACTTGTAATAATTTCTCCTGTCCTTTTATCTTTCATCGGATACAGGTAGATTTTGATATCTCTGTAAAATAATTTACCAAAAGCTTCTAGAATTCCTCCACTGAGATGCTTATAGTATTCTTCTCTAAAAATAGCAATTAGGTTATCCACTCCCATTACCATTCCCATCTGTGCTTTAGTATAATTGGAGAAATATTCTGCCAAACGATAATATTCCTTGAAATTGGAAATCAATACCTTATAGCCCAAAGAAGAAAGAATACGTGCTCTATCCATAAAATCTTGCTCATCAAGCTCTCCGGACTCTAATAAGTTAGAAAGAGTAATCTCAAAAATTACTTGAGTATTACTTTCTTCAACTCCTTTTTCCTTGAGAAATAATTCCAAAGAACGTTCAAGCATATCTATATTTACATTGGCAACAGGGCGGAAACTTCCACGAAGGGTAAGAATATTTTTTTTATAAAGTTGTTCTGCAGGTAAAAGATTATTCCCTTCCGCATCAAACATCACAGCCTCTGTCATTCCATTCTTTATCAGCTGTAAGCTCATTAAACGGTTATCTATATGTGCAAAGTTAGGTCCTGAGAAATTTATCATATCAATCTCAATCAAGTCCTTATCAATATGATCATACAGATATTGGATAATCCTATGAGGCTTATCAGTCTTATAGAAGGCACTATGAATAAGATTCACCCCGAGTTTTCCAAGAGTCTCCTGCTGTGCCCGTGTCTCGGTCTGGTGGAATCGGATATGAAGAATAATATCATTATACTCCCCATCTGGTGTCGTCTGAAAGCGAATACCGACCCATCCAT
This sequence comes from uncultured Capnocytophaga sp., assembly GCF_963525585.1. Lineage (NCBI taxonomy): Bacteria > Pseudomonadati > Bacteroidota > Flavobacteriia > Flavobacteriales > Flavobacteriaceae > Capnocytophaga > uncultured Capnocytophaga sp. The sequence continues at coordinate 60,181 of NZ_CAURLX010000005.1, forward strand.
GTCCCTTATAGCGCTTAGCAAAATCAATAGTTGTAACCGTATTAGCGTAGGTAAAGAATAACTTATCAGGATATTTATCACGAGGAAGTCGTTCTTGTAACAAATTAATTTCGTGAGTAAGCATTTTTTTCAGACGAGTTTCAGTAACATATCGTCCATCCTGCTCAGCTCCATAGAGGGCATCACTGAAGTTCTTATCATATGCACTTACAGCTTTAGCAATAGTTCCCGAAGCTCCTCCAGCTCGAAAAAAATAACGAACAGTTTCCTGACCTGCTCCTATCTCTGAAAATGTTCCGTAAATATGTTTATTCAGATTAATTCGTAAAGCCTTAGCCGTTAAAGAAGGAATATCCTCTATATCACGATCTCCGGTTATATAAGTTCCCATATTTGTTAGAATTAAAAAAATCCCTGCAAAGATAACTTTTTTTATGAAGTATGCCAAATTTTTTATGTTAAAATCATTAGCTTTCTATACTTCCTTTTAAATAGAATATTCTGAATATATTATTTTCATTTATCAATATAAAAATTCCAAAATCCTAAGCTTTTTCTGATAATTCAAGTAGCTGCTTAAGGAGAGCATCTACTAACTGGGAGACTTGTATGTAAGAGATCTCTCCTGTTCCCATATATACAAAAGCTAACGAATAAGATGAAGATAATAGTGATTTTTGCTTTCTATAACTTTCACGAATAAGTCTCTTAATCCTATTCCTATGAACAGCTCTCCTGACTTTTCTCTTAGGAACACTTATAAGCACCTGATTATTAATTTCTTGAGAATCCACAGCAAGATATAGGAGCTTTATAGGATACTTCTTAAGAGAATTTCCTTCCTGAAAAAGCTTTTGTATCCGATGATAATTACATAGTCTCTCTCCTTTGGAGAAAGTGAGTCGAGGTTGTTGCATATTTTCCATAGAATGATTAAAGATAAGAAAAGAGATTATCCCAGTAAGATAATCTCTTATACTTTTTCCGAGGAAGATTTTTAAATATTTTCTTCTTCCTCTTCTTTTCCTGTTAATAGTCGGAATCCTTCCCCGTGTATATTTACAATTTCTACATTCTCATCTTTCTTAAGATATTTACGAAGTTTGGCAATATACACATCCATACTACGAGAAGTGAAATAGTTATCATCTTTCCATATCTTATTCAAGGCTAATTCACGAGGCATTAAGTCATTCTCGTGCAAAGCAAGCAAACGCAAGAGTTCGTTTTCCTTTGGAGAAAGCTTAAAAGGTTCTTCATCTTTGTAACGAAGGAAACGAAGCTTAGAATTGAGAAAGAAATCACCTATTTGGAATTCGAATTTTTTGCTATCAATTACTGTATCGATAGATTTTCTTTGGAGCATTGCTCGAATTTTCATTAGCAATACTTCTGAATCAAAAGGCTTATTAAGATAGTCGTCAGCTCCTGATTTGTATCCTTTAATAACATCTTCACGCATAGTACGTGCAGTTAAGAAAATAATAGGCACTTTCTCATTCTTCTCACGAATTTCTTTGGCAAGAGTAAAACCATCCTTATAAGGCATCATTACATCTAATATGCACATATCATAAGGGTCTTTACGAAACTTATCAAAGCCTTCCATTCCATTCTTAGCAAGAGTAACATCAAAGCCACTCATAGACAAATAGTCTTTTAGTACAGTTCCAAAGTTAGGATCATCTTCTACTAGAAGAATTTTTTTATTAACTGCTTCCATAATTCAACATTTTTAAATTAATATTTTTTTATACGTTTTATTTGCAAAATCTATACCATTTTCTTAAATAATAAGAGGAATTTTTATAAAAAAGGTACTTCCTTTTCCTTTTTCACTTTCTGCATATACCTCTCCATCGTGGTACTTCACTATCCTTTTCACATAAGCAAGCCCCAATCCGTGTCCTTTTACATTATGTAAATCACCCGTGTGTTCCCTATAAAATTTTTCAAATACTTTCTTTAGGACAGCCTTACTCATTCCTTGTCCCTTATCCTGTATACGAATAACCAGCTTATTATGAGCAACTTCTGTAAATACATCAATCTCAGGTGCTTCAGGAGAATACTTGATGGCATTCTCTAAAATATTGACAATTACATTGGTAAAATGCATCTCGTTAGCTAAAATATCCGAGTTCTCAGCCTGTAAATGCTTCTTAATCCTTCCCTTTCTATCATCTATCAGAAGCTGTACGTGTGCTACTGCATTATCTATTAGTTCGTGAGCATCTAATGGTTCTTTTTCTATCTCTACTTGATTTCTATCCAATTTAGAAATCTGAAGTACATTCTCCACGTGTGCGTGCATCCGCTTATTCTCATCACGTAACATCTTAATATAAAAAGACATCTTATCATAATCCTGCATCACTTGTGGGTTCTTCATCGCATCAAGAGCCAAATTGATTGTTGCAATAGGAGTCTTGAACTCGTGAGTCATATTATTAATGAAATCTGTCTTAATTTCAGAAATTTGCTTCTGTGTCCTAAGCTGAATTAACGTTTTAGCGAAAGCCCATACAATTACCGAGGTAAAAATAAGCACCCATATAGCCATCATAATTACAGAGGACAATAAGTAGCGCTGGCGATCCGGAAACTGTACTTCCAGTTCATAATGAGAAGCCCCTTCTTGATTCCTAAGTAAAGGAATTGTATATATATTGTTCATCTTAGGATTGAACTTAAGCGAACTTACTGAGGTTCTCTGCTTATCACTAGGCAAAGACTTATCATATACTGCAAACTCGAAATCTATATTAAGCCCTCTATTCTTAAGTTCTCTTTCTATCAGAGAATTTAATTGTGAGGTAGTTATCCTGTCTTCTATAGAAAGTTTCACTGAGATTTCTCGGAAAAGCTCCTCAAACATAGCTTTATCAAAGGAAGTAATACGCCCTGTTTTTTCCTTAATAGTTGTATTATTAAAGGGTTGCCCATCAATTCCTTTATTAGATCCAAAAGTACGAGAAGTCTGCTTACTTACATAATTACGTATCTGTGTGGTATCTCCCTTGGGAAGATTGAATAACTCAGAGGGTACCTTATAACCCTCCTCAAGCACCTGATGCTTATAGGTAAAGGTCTCTTTTGTTTTTTTATCTTCTTGAACGAAAACCAAATCACGGATTTGTGAGGATTTCAAAGAACCTAAACTATCTTTTCCTTTTAGCTCAATGAACCTAGTCATATATCTGTTGATTTCCCTAAGTTCTACTAGTTCAGCTACGGAATTAAGCGTTTGTTGTACTGAATGAGTAAAAGCCTCTTCTTTATTATTTATAGAGCTATTCACCCAGTAAACCTGAATAGAAATAAGCCCTATTAGTGCCAAAGGCATCAGAATTAAAGTAACTATATAACTTTTCTTATTCATTAGGCAAAATTATAATTTATTTTTTAATGCTAATTATTTTTAACAACGTTTAACTTTTAGGTTAATTTATTGCGTTTTCATCTATCATTTTCATTATTTTAAAATGTACTTTCTGGATTTTATCTAAATTTTTATCTATTTCATTATTTTCAATAACAAACGTTGATAATTCTATCTTTTTTTGCTCCTCCCATTGATTTTTTATTCTTTTTTCTATGGTTTCTCTGTCAATTTTATCACGAAACATCACTCTTCTTATTCGTTCCTCAATAGGAGCAGTAACTGTGATAATATAATCACAATCTTTGTAAGAGCCACTCTCAAATAGAATTGCCGATTCCTTAATTACATAAGGAGCTACTTGCTGGAGCTTCCATTGTAGAAAATTTTCTTGTACATAAGGATGAATGATAGCATTAAGTTGTTCTAATTTTTTCTTATCAGAGAAGACAACCTTAGCCACAAATGTTGTATTGTAGATTCCTTCATTGAAGGATTCTTCTCCTAGAAGAATCTTTATTTGTTCCTGTATGAGAAGATTCTGAGAAATTAGCTCTTTGGAAGCTTGATCGGCAATATAAATAGGAATTGAAAACGTTTGTGCAAAGAGATTGGCTATTAGTGTCTTCCCGCTACCAATTCCTCCTGTAAGACCCACTGTTACTGACATATCCTTAATGTTCTACTAAATATTCTACTTGATTTTCCTCTGGAAGAGTTACCTTCAGTGAAGAAGGCTTTTTATGGATAGATAAAGGCATTACCCCATTCTTTTTTTTATTATAATCAGCTATCACTGTTATATCTGTTGATTTTAATTGGCTTATATCTTCTATATTTCCTGAAACTAAGATAGTTACTTCCTCAGGAAATAATTTTACTTCAGCTGATAGAGGAGCGTGTAAGAGTTGAACTTTAGTCTTGGTTCTTACCTCTGTTACACGTTTTATCTGTACAGAATAATCTATTTTCGAAGTATTATAATGAATTTTATTCGTATTATTTATTGGAATTTCTCCTGCAAAAGATCTCATTACAGTTTTATTTTCTTTTTTTCTTAAATAAAGTCCAGTAATTGTATCTAAATCATTCTCTAAACCCGCAACTATCACCGAATCAGGAAATATCTGATAAGAATCAATCCTATAATCCTCAACCAAAGGAATATCAAATTGGATTTTAACAGGGATTTTTTTCTGTTTTGTTTTCTGAAATTCAATAGTTAGAGTATCGGGTTCTATTATTGAGAGACTTACATCTGGATAATTTTGTCTATTAATTTGAGAAATAAGAGCGTTATCAAGAATATACTTACTTTTCTTTACTTTTTTCAGTTCATTAAAAGATAATGTAATTGTATGATGAGAAAATGCATATTTGAATAATGAGAAGCCTATTCCTTCTAGTTCTACATTAAGATAGGAAGTAGATTGAGGCGTTATGAACTTTTCAGAAGGTAAATCCTTATATAGAATTTTTACTCTATATTGTTGGGTGTTTTTCTGTGACAGATTCCCTATAAACCACGCAAGTGCTGCCAAGAGAATACAGAATGTAATCCCTAAACCTTTTCCTCTAAAAATTCCTATTAATCTCATTGGAATAAATCTGTTTTACACAAGGAGCACTTTGTAAAGTTTATTATAAATCCTTACAAAGTGCTCTCATCATTATATTTAAAATTAATATATGTCTATTCTGCCTGCGCCTCTTCTTCAGAGGTTTCTTCTAAAAATCCCTTATCTATCAATAAGTTATACCATTGTATAATTTTCTTAATATCACTAGGATACACTCTATCTTCATCATAATCAGGTATTACAGAGAAGAAATAAGCCTCCAGCTCTTCATTTGTTGCCTTATGAGAGATTGTAGTTTTTTGCCCATTTTCTTTTTCTTTTATTGCCTTAAAAACCTCTTCTAAGGGTCTTTCCTCCTGTAGTGTATAAATAGCTATTTCCGATAGAAGACTCACATTATTACGAAGTCCTATACTAATACGCTTCCCATCAAGAAGAGAAAGTGCCAAAAATCCTGACCTTGTGCGTGATTGTAACTGATACAATCCTGGCATACCTGAGATAGTTAATATCTGATTTAATTTCATTTATTTCTATTTTTTTAATCCTTTTTTATTGATTTCAGAAAAACGCATTCTATAACGAACATTTACTTTACCATTACTTATATTATTGAGCTTATTTTTAAGTAATTGCTTCTTAAATGAAGACAAATGATCTGTGAATAATATTCCCTCTATATGGTCATATTCGTGTTGAATAACACGAGCCACTAATCCTGAAAAGGTCTCTCGGTGAGTATTAAAATTCTCATCCTGATATTCTATAATGATTGTAGAAAGTCTAGAAACATCTTCATTTACTCCAGGAATACTTAGGCATCCTTCATTAAAAACCCAAGAATCACCTTGTTCTTCTATTATTCTAGCATTAATAAATGTACGTTTAAAAGTCTTGAGATATTCTCTTTCTTCATTAGTAAGGTCATCATTTTCAGAGAATGGTTCTGTATCTACAAGGAAAAGGCGAATAGGAAGTCCTACTTGAGGTGCTGCTATCCCTACTCCATTGCTTTGATACATTGTCTGAAACATATCCTCAATAAGCTTAGTGAGTCCTGTATAATCCTGAGTAATAGGATCACATACCTTCCTGAGCACAGGATCTCCGTAGGCTACAATAGGTAATATCATAACTATATCCTTTTTTAGGTCGCAAAGATAGTTATTTTATTCGAATTATCTATATTTTTTTCACAAAAAAAGGACTATCTTATGAGATAGCCCTTTCAAAAATTCAATGTTTAATTCTTATTTAGGTTCTACTTTTCCTTTAATCCTAAGTGCTACATTAGGAGTATCGGTAGCGTTAGAAGTTACCATAATAGTTTTGGCAATTGCTCCTACACGCTGAGTATCATAGCTTACTTGGATTTTCCCTGTAGCTCCTGGAGCAATAGGTTCTTTAGGCCAAGAAGGAACTGTACAGCCACAGCTTGAGCTTGCTCCTGAGATTACTAGAGGAGCCTTCCCTGTATTCTTGAATTCGAATACTCTCATTCCGTCTGAACCCTGTTTGATTGTTCCATAATCAATTTCTTCAGTAACGAACTTGATTTCAGCTTTGTTTTGAGCTTGTGCAACAAATCCAAATGTTACAGCAAGTAGAAAAAATAAAATTTTTTTCATTGTTCTAAAAATTTAATTATAATTACTATTTAGTTTCTTCATTAAATGATGGGGCAAAATTACAATACTTTTTTTCAAAAACAAAGTAAATATAATATTTTTTTTATAACTTTGTCCCCTATTTATTGAATAACACATCTTTATAATCAAACACTGTGCCAAAAATGGAAATTACAGCAAAATATTCTCCCGAGGACTTCGAAAATAAGTGGTATACTTATTGGTTAGAAAATGATTTTTTTAGTTCAACTCCCGATGAAAGAACACCTTACACTATTGTAATACCCCCTCCTAACGTAACAGGTATTCTTCATATGGGACATATGTTAAATAATACTATTCAAGATGTTCTTATCCGAAGAGCTAGGCTCAAAGGGTTCAATGCTTGTTGGGTGCCTGGTACTGACCACGCTTCTATTGCTACTGAAGCAAAGGTAGTTGCCAAACTAAAAGAGCAAGGAATTGATAAGAAAGACCTTTCTCGAGAGGAATTCCTGCAACACGCTTGGGAATGGACGCATCAATACGGTGGTGTTATTCTTGAACAACTCAAAAAATTAGGTTGCTCTTGTGATTGGAAACGTACCAAATTCACAATGGATGATGATTTGTATCAGTCTGTTATTAAGGTTTTTGTAGATTTGTATAACAAAGGACTTATCTACCGAGGGTATCGTATGGTTAATTGGGACCCACAGGCTAAAACCACTCTTTCTGATGAGGAAGTAATCTATAAAGAACAAAACGGAAAACTTTTTTACCTTATATATAAAGTTGAAAATTCTGAGGAATATCTTACTGTAGCAACTACTCGCCCTGAAACTATTTTTGGAGACGTAGCCGTTTGTATAAATCCTAATGATGAGCGTTATAAACATTTGCGAGGCAAAAAAGTAATTGTTCCTGTTGTGGGTCGTGTAGTTCCTATCATCGAAGATGAATATGTAGATATTGAATTCGGTACAGGAGCTTTGAAAATTACGCCTGCTCACGATATCAATGACTATGAAATTGGTTTGAAACATCAGCTTCCTATCATTGATACTTTTACAGACGAAGGAAAGCTTAATAGTTACGGCTTACATTATGAGGCGAAAGATCGTTTTATTGTAAGAAAAGAGATTGTAAAAGAACTGGAAGAGAAAAGTCTTCTACTCAAAACAGAAGATTATGTTAATAATATAGGTACTTCCGAAAGAACAGGAGCCGTTGTAGAGCAACGCCCTCTTGACCAATGGTTTCTTAAAATGGAAGAACTCGTAAAGCCTGCGCTTAAAGCAGTTTTAGAATCAGAAGAAATAAAATTATACCCTAAAAAATTTGAAAATACTTATCGCCATTGGCTAGAAAATGTTCGAGATTGGAATATTTCTCGACAATTATGGTGGGGGCAACAAATTCCTGCTTATTATTTTGGCGAAAATAAGGATTTTGTAGTAGCTGAAACTAAGGAAAAAGCTCTTCTTTTAGCTCAACAAAAAGCTCCTGAATTACAGCTAACCTTAGCCGACCTTAAGCAAGATGAAGATGCCTTAGATACTTGGTTCTCTTCTTGGTTATGGCCTATGAGCGTATTCAATGGAATCTTAGAACCTGAAAATAAAGAGTACAAATATTACTATCCTACTCAAGATTTGGTTACAGGCCCTGATATTCTTTTCTTTTGGGTAGCCCGTATGATTATTGCAGGGTATGAATTTAACGGAGAAAAACCTTTCTCAAATGTGTATCTTACAGGATTGGTGAGAGATAAACTCCGACGAAAAATGTCAAAATCCTTAGGAAATTCTCCTGATGCGTTGAAGCTTATTAAAGATTTTGGAGCAGACGGAGTTCGTGTAGGTTTGCTTCTATCTTCTTCGGCTGGTAATGACCTTCTCTTTGATGAAGCGCTATGCCAACAAGGTAGCGGATTTGCTAATAAAATATGGAATGCTTTCCGACTCATTAAAGGATTTAATACTGTAGATATTCCTCAACCTGAATCGGCTAAAATAGCTATTGAGTTCTTTGAAGCCAAATTCCAGAAAATACTTTCTGAAACAGAAGATGATTTCAGTAAATATCGTATCTCTGATGCTCTTATGAAGATTTATAAGCTTGTGTGGGATGATTTTTGCTCTTGGCTCTTGGAGATGATAAAGCCTGCTTTTGGTTCTCCTATTGATTCCAAAACGTATAACGAAGTTATTAGGCTTTTTGAGGACTGCTTAAAATTATTACATCCTTTTATGCCTTTTGTTACTGAAGAAATATGGCAACAAATTTCCTCAAGAACACCACAAGAGGCACTCATTGTAGCAAATTATCCGAAAGAAAAACCTTTTGATGAAAGTATTTTAGATGAATTTGAATTTATTAAGGAGGTAATTTCAGGAATACGTACTATCCGTAAAGAGAAAAATATTCCTTTTAAAGAAGAAATTAGCTTATCCATAATAGATAATGAGCATTTTACTACTAAGTGGAACAGTATTATCGAAAAATTAGGCAATGTATCAGCTATTTCCTATGTGGAAAAGGCTACTGAAGGAGCTATTTCTTTCCGAGTAAAAGCCAATGAATACTTTATTCCTATTTTAGACAAGATAAATGTAGAGGAAGAAATCAAAAAGCTAGAAACAGAACTTCATTATGCAGAAGGTTTCTTGAAATCTGTTCGGGCAAAGCTTTCTAATGAAAAATTTGTTAATTCTGCACCTGCACAAGTAGTAGAAAATGAGCGTAAAAAAGAGAGTGATACCTTAGCCAAAATAGAAACTCTTACTCAAAGTCTCAAAAAATTACGATAGAAACCACATATATTTTTTAACAAATAAATTCTAGACTGCTAAAATTATTAACTGACAAAAATTCAATGGCATTATTTTTGCCGTATGAATAGAAATTTATAATTTAGCCCCCTAAAAGAAAGGATACAATATTTATGAATGATAATTTTTCACATAGAGTAAAAAATGTAATTAACACAGGTAAACAAGAGGCTATCCGATTGAAGCACAGTATTGTAGGTACTGAGCATCTGTTATTGGGTATTCTTAAAGAAACAGAAGGAGATGCCATAGAAATACTGAAAGAATTACATATAGACTTTCCTGTTTTACAGAAAAAGATAGAGAACCTTGCCAAATCTATTAATTCTCATTCTAATATTTCGCCGAAGCAGATGGAACAAAGCATTCCTTTGACTTTACCTGCTGAAAACGCTTTGAAAACCACCGCTTTAGAGCAAAAAAGATTCCGTAATAGTGAGATAAATACAGGTCATTTACTTTTGGGTATTTTACGAAATGAAAATGATCCTACTACTAAAACACTAAATCAGGAAAAGATCAATTATGAGAATGTTAGGCAACAATTTGAAATTATCAATAATGAAAAAAAACATGATGAACGCGCTTTCCTAGACGCTTCTACTTATGATGATGACGAAGAAGATGCTAACCCTGACTTTTTGTCACCTCCTCCAACTCCCAAGAGTAATTCTAATCAGAAGACAAAGACTCCTGTTTTAGATAGTTTTGGGAGAGATTTAACAACAATGGCTCGAGAAGGAAAGCTTGATCCTGTGGTAGGACGCTTTAAGGAAATAGAGCGAGTTTCCCAAATTCTCAGCCGAAGAAAGAAAAATAATCCCCTATTAATTGGGGAGCCAGGAGTGGGAAAAAGTGCTGTAGCTGAAGGACTTGCCTTACGTATTATCCAAAGAAAAGTATCACGCACTTTATTCAACAAACGAGTAGTAACTCTTGATTTAGGCTCATTAGTAGCTGGGACTAAGTACCGAGGTCAGTTCGAAGAACGAATGAAAGCCATTATGAATGAGCTTGAAAAAAATAAAGATGTCATTCTCTTTATTGATGAAATACATACATTAGTAGGTGCTGGGAGTGCATCGGGTAGCTTAGACGCTTCCAATATGTTCAAGCCTGCTCTAGCTCGTGGAGAAATCCAATGTATTGGTGCTACCACAATGAATGAATATAGAGACTCTATCGAAAAAGATGGTGCTCTGGAGCGTCGTTTTCAGAAAGTAATTATCGAACCAACCAATTACGAGGAGACTGTTGAAATTCTTAATAATGTAAAAGAAAAGTATGAAGATCATCATCACGTAAGATATACTCCTGAGGCTATTGAAGCGTGTGTAAAGCTCACTTCTCGGTATATAACTGATCGCTTCCTTCCTGATAAAGCTCTTGATGCAATGGATGAAGCAGGAGCTCGTATTTATATTTCTCAGATAAAGGTATCAAAGAAAATAGAAGCTCTGGAAGAAGAAATTGCAAAGATACAACAGTCCAAAACAGAAGCTGTCAGCGGAGCTCGTTATGAAGAAGCAGCTAAATACAGAGATACAGAAAAAAATCTTGAACTCCAACTAGCTAAAGAGAAAGAACTCTGGGAAAAGGAGTCTATGCAACATCGTAGTGAGGTGACTTTTGAAGATATTGCACAGGTAGTTTCTATGATGAGTGGGGTTCCTATTACTCGAATGGAACAGTCTGAAATGAGCAAACTTTCTTCTCTAGAGAATATCATCAAAGAGAAAGTCATTGGGCAGGAAGAAGCCATTTCTAAAATTGTCAAATCTATCAAACGAAATAGAACTGGGCTAAAAGACCCTAATCGCCCCATAGGCTCTTTTATATTTATTGGACAAACAGGAGTAGGAAAAACTGAATTGGCAAAAATACTGGCTCGTGAATTATTTGATTCCGAAGAGTCCCTTATCCGGCTAGACATGAGTGAATATATGGAAAAATTCACAACTTCTCGCCTCATAGGAGCCCCTCCAGGTTATGTAGGACATGAGGAAGGAGGACAACTTACCGAAAAAGTACGCCGTAAGCCTTATGCAGTTATCCTATTGGACGAAATAGAAAAAGCTCATCCTGATGTATTCAATATGTTATTACAAGTATTGGATGATGGATTCCTTACAGATAGCTTAGGCAGAAAAATAGATTTTCGCAATACTATCATCATTATGACTTCTAATATAGGAGCAAGGCAAGTGAAAGAATTTGGGCAAGGAGTAGGCTTCTCTACTTCTGCAAAAGTTTCTCAAGCTGATGAACACGAGCGTTCCACTGTAGAAAATGCTCTTAAAAAGGTTTTTGCGCCTGAATTTCTTAATAGAATTGATGATGTGGTGATGTTCAATGCACTTGATAAAGAAAATATCAAAGAAATCGTTCAAGTAGAGCTCCAGAAATTACTTGATCGTATTAAGGGACTCGGGTATTCTCTAAGGATTTCTCCAAAAGCTATCCAGTTTATTGCCGAAAAAGGATATGACAAGCAATATGGAGCCCGACCTCTTAGAAGAACTATTCAGCGTTATATAGAAGATGAAATTGCAGAGAAAATAGTTCTATCAGAAGTTAGAAAAGGAGATACCATTTCTGTAGATTATACAGAAAAAGAAGAAAAATTAACTTTTATAGTAAGTAATATTAAAAATATCTCTGTAGAAGATTCCCAATAAATAAAAAGGCTATTTCCAAAATGAAATAGCCTTTTTTTATTTCTAAAAGAATTTTTTAATGCTTAAAATGACGAATACCAGTAAAAACCATTGCTACTTGATGTTCGTTACAATATTCAATACTCAAATTATCCTTAATAGAGCCTCCAGGCTGTATTACATCTTTAATTCCCTCTTTATGAGCTATTTCTACACAATCAGGGAAAGGAAAAAAGGCATCACTTGCCATTACCGCTCCTTGTAAAGAGAACTTGAACTCTTTAGCTTTCTCTATTGCTTGTTTAAGAGCATCTACACGGCTTGTTTGTCCTGTTCCTGAAGCAAGTAATTGCTTATTTTTAACCAATACAATTGTATTTGATTTGGTATGTTTACATATTTTAGAAGCAAAAAGAAGATCATCTAAGGCTTCTGTAGTAGGATGTTTTTCAGTAACATAAGTGATATCAGTAAGAGTATCAGTCTTAAGGTCTTTATCTTGCCACAGATAACCATTCAAGCAAGAGCGCAAAGAAGTTCTGGGTAATAATGTATCTTTTTGTTTTAAAATAATTCTATTTTTCTTTGTCTCAAGGATTTCTATAGCTTCTTTCTCATAATCTGGAGCAATAATTACTTCACAGAATAGTGGATTAATAGCCTCTGCTGTTACCTTATCTATAGTTCTATTGGCAATCAGAATTCCCCCAAAAGCAGAAACAGGATCACAAGCAAGAGCTGTTTCATAGGCTTCTAAGATGGTAGAACGAGAAGCTATTCCACAGGTATTATTATGCTTTAGAATAGCAAAAGTAGGAGCTTCGTGAGCAAATTCACTCATTAGGTTCACTGCAGCATCTACATCTAATAAATTATTATAGGATAATTCTTTGCCATGTAATTTAGTAAAAAGTTTCTCAAAATCACCAAAGAAAATACCCTTCTGATGAGGATTTTCTCCATAACGAAGTATTTGTGCTTTATCTTCACTTATGCGGAGTAATTCTGAAGTGTTTTCAGTATTAAAATAAGAGAAAATAGCTGTATCATATCTGGAAGAAGTAGCAAAAGCACGTAAAGCAAAGCTTTTTCTTTCTTCAAGAGTAGTTTCTCCTTCTTTCTTAGAAAGAATTTCAAATAGAGCTGAATATTCTTCCTTAGAAGAGACACAAAGTGTATCTCTAAAGTTCTTAGCAGCTGCACGGATAAGTGATATTCCTCCTATATCTATTTTCTCAATAATATCCCCCTGAGAAGCACCACTAGCAACAGTTTCTTCAAACGGATACAAATCTACAATTACCAAATCTATTTGAGGAATATCATAGGTTTTCATTTGCTCCTGATCGGTTGGATTTTCTTGTCGGTTAAGAATACCGCCAAATATCTTAGGATGAAGTGTCTTAACTCTTCCTCCAAGTATGGAGGGATATTGAGTTATGTCCTCTACAGGTATTACTGAAATATCTAAGGATTTAATGAAGGTTTCTGTTCCTCCTGTAGAATATAGAATTATTCCTAATTCATTCATTTTTCGGATGATAGGTTCTAGTCCTTCCTTGCTGAATACAGAAACTAAGGCTGATTGAATGCGTTTTTTTTGTTCCATTACAATTATGAATTTTGTTTTGAAAAATAAAAGACAAAGGTAAACATTTTTAAGATAGGTAACAAAAATATTCTTTACTTCTTCATTATCTTACTTAAAACACCAAAAACTCCTCGAATGAAAGTTGCACTTGTCAGAAGTTTTACTACAGGATTCTGAGCAGTACTTTTTCTAGTTGAAGTCTTTGGAACTGAGGAGGAAGTATTCTCAACTTCTTGCTTTGTTCTCTGTTCTTTTTTAGCTGGAGCAGGAGTATTAACAATCTTACTATTAAGTATCTCATAAGCACTCTCGCGATCAATTACCTCATTATACTTTCTTTTCAATGAAGAACTTGCAAGAACTTGCTTTATCTCCTCATCTGAAAGAATATCCATACGACTCATAGGAGCTCTCATCATCGTTGCCACTAATGGAGTGGGACGTCCTTTAGCATCCAATGCTGTAACAAAAGCTTCCCCCGTTCCTAATGAAGTAAGGTATTCTGGTACATTATAAAACGTAGTTTCTGGATAGTTCTGAGCTGTAAGCTTGATAGCTTGCCTATCTTTTGCAGTAAAAGCTCTCAAAGCGTGCTGAATCTTCATTCCCAACTGTGAAAGAACTGCATCTGGTATATCAGTAGGATTCTGAGTACAGAAAATAAGCCCAACTCCTTTGGAGCGAATAAGCTTAACGATATTCTCTAACTGATTAAGTAATGCTTTGGAGGCTTGGTTAAATATCAGATGTGCTTCATCTATAAAGATAACTAATTTTGGTTTTTCTGCATCTCCTATCTCAGGGAAAGTGTTATAGATTTCAGCGAGTAGGCAAAGCATAAAAGTTGAGAACATTTTTGGTCTATCTTGGATATCTGTTAAGCGGATAATATTAACTGCTCCCCTACCCTTTGCATCAATATGTAAAAGATCCTCAGGCTCAAAACTTCTTTCTCCAAAGAACAACTCTGCTCCCTGATTCTCAAGCTCAACAATTTTTCTTAGAATAGCACTTGTAGAGGAAGATGAAATTCGTCCATATTCAGCTTCAAACTCACTTTTACCTTCTTCTGTAGCATATTGAAGTACTTTCTTAAGATCTTTCAAATCCAACAAAGGATACTGATTATCATCACAATACTTGAACACAACAGCAAGCACTCCTTCCTGCACATCAGAAAGGTCTAAAATTCGGGAAAGTAGCACCGACCCAAATTCCGAAACAGTAGCACGCATACGTACTCCATCTTGTTTAGAAATTGTAAGTAATTCAACCGGAAAAGCTTCTGGCTGGTAAGGAAGGTTCATTTGAGAATGACGTTCTTTTATGAAAGATTTTTCTTCCCCTTGAGCAGCAATTCCGCTGAGATCTCCTTTTAAATCCATCAGAAGAGTTGGAACCCCTTCTTTTGAGAGATTCTCAGTAAGAGCCTGTAATGTTTTAGTCTTCCCCGTTCCTGTTGCACCTGCAATAAGCCCGTGCCTATTAAGGTTCTTCAAGGGTAGATTTACAAATAAGTCTGGGATAACTTTCCCTTCATACATTGCTCCTCCTAGAGTAATGTATTTCCCATTAACTGTATAGCCTAATTGTATTGCTTCTTTAAATTTTTCTAGACTCATCTTATTAGATTACTTAAAATATGTGCAAATATAATCCTTTTCCGTTAAAAGAGCATATTTTTAACCATGTTTTATATTTTTCAAATATATCGAAGATATTTTCTATCATCTTCATTAAAAAAGTTTTGTAATTATTATAGTTTTTGTATCTTTGTCCCTTTGAATATTTACTTATCCCCAAAAGGCATATTCAATCCCAATATAATAAAAACTTTAATTGAGTACAAATGAAGAAAATCGTTTTATTAGTAAGCAGTTTCTTTTGCTTAAGTAGTTGTGCTGATTTGCAAACTATTATGAACAATACCCAACAAGGGGGAGCTCTTTCCTCATTGGATATCTCAAATGGACTTAAGCAAGCATTAGAGATAGGTATTTCTCAAGGAGTGGAGTTACTTAGCCAAAAAGATGGCTATTATGGCAATTCCTTAGCCAAAATCCTTTTCCCTGAACCACTCCAAAAGGTAGATAAAACCCTTAGAAGTATTGGATTAGGAAGCCTTGCTGATGAGGGCGTAAAGCTCCTAAACAGAGCTGCCGAGGATGCTGTAATAGAAGCTAAACCTATCTTTGTAAATGCTGTAAAAAATCTTTCTTTTTCAGATGCTACAGCTATCCTTACAGGAGGAAAAGACGCTGCCACCCAGTACCTAAAGAAGACCACAACCAATTCATTAATAGAGGCTTTCTCTCCTAAAATCCAATCTTCCCTTAGTAAAGTAGGAGCAGATAAAGTATGGGAAAGTATCATTAGTAAATATAATGCTATCCCCTTGGTTAATCAAGTAAACCCAGACTTAACAAGCTATGTAACTGAGAGAGCCATAGAAGGGTTATTCCAGCAAGTAGCTCAGAAAGAGGAGGATATACGTACCAATATTGGAGCTAGAACCACCCCTCTTCTCCAAAAAGTATTCGCTAAACAGTAAGCTTTCCCAGTATTAAAAATATTATCCCTTCTATTATTCTATAGAAGGGATTTTTGTTTTTCTATTGAGAAATCTGTATCTTTGCACTAAATTTAAAAGCTATTTTTTTAGCTTCAGATTTTTCTATTACCAAATTAATTATATCTATCAACGTGTTTCCAGAAATTCCCTTAGCACAACAGATACTTCTTGCTTGTAAAGCAAAAAATATCCAACATATTGTCCTTTCTCCAGGCTCTCGCAATGCTCCCTTAACTATTGGTTTTGCTAGTGATTCCTTTTTTTCTTGCTATAGCATTGTAGATGAGCGATGTGCGGGCTTTTTTGCTCTTGGAATCGCTCAACAATTAAGGCAACCTGTGGCTGTTGTCTGTACTTCTGGTTCAGCTCTATTGAATTACTATCCTGCTGTGAGTGAAGCCTATTATAGTCATATTCCGTTGATTGTTATTAGTGCGGATCGTCCTATTTCGAAAATAGATATTGGCGATGGGCAAACCATTCATCAACGAAACGCTTTGAGCTCTCATACAGCTTACAATACTAATCTTTCTGAAAATGAATGTGATAGCTCTTATAATGAATATTTGCTAAATGAAGCTCTTAATACAGCTTCTATCAAAAGCCTACCTGTACACATCAATGCACCTTTTGAAGAGCCTCTTTATAAGACAATTAATACTCCCACTGTAACATTTACTAATAATAATGGAGTTAGCAATGAGCCTTTGCTAAATAATGATTTTATCAATCAATTTATAAAAAATTGGATTTTCCCTAAAAAAATGGTACTTATAGGAGTGCTTCCTCCAAATTCTATCGCTCAGAAATGGATAGATTTTCTCAAAAATGATCCTTCTGTACTTGTTTTGACAGAAAATACAGCCAACCTTGTAGAGGAATCCTTTATTGATATGATTGATACTTTCCTTACTCCTATTGAAAAGAGAAATCTACAAGAACTCCTACAACCTGATGTTCTTATTTCGGTTGGAGGAATGGTTATTTCCAAAAAAATTAAAGAATTTCTACGAAAATACCCTCCTAAAGTACATTATTATATAGATGAACACGTAGGTTATGATACTTTTTTCTCACTTACCCATCATTTCAAAACAGATATCAATACTTTTTTAAGTAAAGTTACAGAAGAACTTCCTCCTATAACTTTTTCTTATAAAGAAATTTGGCTTTCTCTGTATAAAGAAATACTAAAAAAGAGAAATAATTATCTGGAAAATATTCCTTTTTCTGATATGAAAGTATATGAGGCTATTTTTTCACATATTCCCACCCCTTATCATATCCAGATCAGTAATAGTGCGGCTATTCGTTATGCTCAACTTTTTCATTCTAAAGCTGGTTGGCAAATATTCTGTAATAGAGGCACCAGTGGTATAGATGGTAGCACCTCCACTGCTATTGGAGCTAGTATAGTACAGGAATTACCTACCTTGCTGATTACTGGTGACTTAAGTTTCTTTTATAATAGCAATGCTTTGTGGTGCAACTACATTCCAAAAAATTTTAAAATTATCCTAATTAATAATTCTGGAGGAGGTATTTTCAGAATTTTACCCACAGACAAAGAAACTCCTTTCTTTGAGACTTTTCAAGAGACAGTTCATAATCTTACAGCTAAGCACTTATGTGCTATGTTTGGATTTACTTATCTTTCAGCTGAGAATACAGAAGAGATTTCTTCCCTCCTAGAAAGTTTTTTTTATAAAAAAGAAACCCCTTGTTTGCTTGAAATTTTTACCCCAAGAAAGCTCAATGACACTGTATTGAAAAATTATTTTAATACTTTAGTGTAAAAAACAGGAAACTTTTTTTGTTTATTTAGTTTTTTTACCTTACCTTTGCCCCGTTTTAGAAAATATAACAATGGATATTATCAAACTTTCTATCAAGCGACCCAGTGTCCTAATTGTGATGCTCTCCCTATTAC
>NZ_CAURLX010000006.1:0-76044 GCF_963525585.1 uncultured Capnocytophaga sp.
TGATTTATAGACGTTTTATGTGTTTCTTTAACTAATATTCTATTTCTAAAAGAAGTATATCGCCCCACAAATGATGGAGAATACAAACTTGTATATAAGCAAAGGTATTTTTATTCATCTATTCAGTAATATTTATATTTATTTGTTTTATTTCTAAATAATTTTATATATTTGCACCCAAATATATAAATTGTTTTTATGAAGAAAATAGCCATTTTTGCTATGTCTTTTTCTGCTATAGGTTATGCACAACAGCCAAAAGCATATAATATAGAAAAAGATACTCTTGGGTTGGAGGAAGTCGTGATTACAGCTAATCGTATAGTTGAGAAAAAGACCAATGCTGTAGCCAATGTAACAGTTATTGACCAAAAACAGCTTAAGGAGTTTATACAAATAGCTCCAGACCTTTCCCAACTGATAGGAATGGTAGAACCAGCCTTGGCACTATCTAGCAATACGACTAATAACCGTTATCAGACGCTGCGCGGACGAAGTATGTTGGTGCTTATTGACGGAATACCCCAGTCTTCTCCTTTGAGAGAAAACAGTATTCGCCTACGTACTATAGATCCCTCTGCTATTGAGCGTATAGAAATTGTCAAAGGGGCTTCCGCTATCTATGGGAATGGAAGTGTAGGGGGCGTGATGAATATTGTAACCAAAAAAATACCCGAAAGTGGGGTCATAGGAGGACAGACTACCATAGGAGCTTCTGCTCACGAATCTATCAAGGAGGACGAGGGCTTTGGTTATGACCTCAAGCAACAATTCTATGGGAATTACAAAGGTTTTAGCTATTTGGTAGCAGGAGCTTTAGGACAAACAGGAACCGCTATTGATGGGGAAGGCTTGTATATCTCTCCTCGTTATGGATTGGGGAATATTCGTTCCTATAATGGAATGGTGAAGCTCGGATATAAGATAGATGAAAATAGCCAAATAGAGGGTATGTATAACTATTTCCAAAGTATCCAAAATTCTCCTTTAGTAGCTTCAGGAGGGCAGTACGGAATAAGTCCTCGTATAGGAGTTTTTGGTTCTCGAAATCCAGAAGAAAAACCTGATGGTACTTACTATGCCCATAATGCCTATCTAAAAGCTACCTCCAATAATATATTTTCTAATACAGACTTAGAAATAGTAGCTCTCACCCAGCACTATAAGCTTATGGCTGATTATCGTCGCCACAATCCTCGAGCACCTCGCTGGCGTAGCACCAGCGGACAAGCTACTATTGTAGGAGAGAAATATGGAATTCGTGCCCAACTTACTTCTAAATTCTTACTAGGCAAAAATATCTTTGCTTACCTACTCTATGGAGCAGATGCTCTTATTGACAAAACAGGACAACCCCTTGTGGATGGGCGTGTTTGGGTGCCTATGCTAACGGCTTATAATTCAGCTCCTTTCCTGCAAGCAAAAGTTACTCTCTACAACTATTGGACACTTAAGGCAGGTGCACGTTATGACTATATCAATGTATCTATCCCTACTTTTGAAGCACTACGCAATAGGAATACAGACCCAGTAACCATTGTGGCGGGGGATAATCTTTACTACAAAAACTTATCGCCTAATGTAGGACTTTCTTACAACCAATATAAATATTTCCAACCATTTGTGTCTTATTCACAAGGATTCTCCATTTATGATTTAGGACGTACAGTACGTGAAGCTACAAGTGCCGATGCGCTTAAAGGAAAAATCAATACTGACCCTGTAGTGGTAGATAATTATGAGGCAGGCTTCTATTCTCAGATAGGAAAGTATCTGGATCTTAGTGGTTCCTATTTCTATACAACATCTGAATTGGGTAGCGAGTTGGAAATGGATAGAACTACACATTTTTGGGTAGTGAGCAAAGACCCACAAAGAATATATGGCTTCGAGGTAGCTCTGGATGTACACCCTACACATTGGCTTACCCTTGGTGGTAGCTATATTTCTTATGAAGGAAAGAAGAAACCCAAAACGAGTAATAGTTTTGACACTTATATGAATAGCTCTTCTATTTCTCCAGCTAAAGCTACTATTTATGCCAATGTAAAACCAACTAAGAATTCCTTTGTACGTTTGAACTATTTACATTCAGGAGAACGCGATCGCTTTTTGGTAGATCCAGCTACAGGAAAATACAACGAAGGGCAAGGTGCCATTCGTTCTATAGACCTCTTCTCTCTCAGTGCAGGCTATGCCTTTAATAAGAACCTATCCTTAGGCTTAGGGATAGAGAACCTTATGGATAAGGTATATTATACAGTAGCTTCTATGCACGTAGCCCGTGATGTTGAATATGCTCGTGGTAATGGACGTTACTTTAACCTAAGTCTTACTTACAGATATTAATCAATAAGGATATTTAGGTCTTAAAAAGAAAAATCGTTTTATTAAAAACCTTAATAAAGCGATTTTTTTTATTAACAAAAGAAAAATAAAGAAATATTTGTTAGTTTCGTTTTTTTTATAGATATTTGCACTCTTTAAAAAAATGGAAATGAGACTAAAAATTTTCTATGGATTTATTCTGTTCTTACTAACCACTCCTCTGGTTTTTGGGCAGAATATTACCGTTACAGGAACGGTGAAAGATGGGCAAGGAGAACCCTTACTTGGTGTATTTATCCTTATCAAAGGAACTAGCAAGGGAGCTTCTACGAATGAAAAAGGGCAATATACCATTGCTACTAAGGTAGGGGATGTCCTTTATTACTCCTTTGTCGGGATGAAGAATATTGAGAAAAAAGTGACAGCCAAATCTACAATAATGAATATCACGATGCAGGAAGATGTACAGGAGATAGATACAGGGCTTGTCATAACAGGTTATGGAGCTCCTAAGGTAGGGAGTAAGACGGTAGCTTCTATAGCTACTGTACAGGGTAAGGAAATAGCACGAACTCCTGATGCTAATGCGATGGATGCTCTTGCGGGACGTGTAGCAGGGATGGTGGTCACCACAGGTTCAGGACGTCCAGGTAGCTCCTCAAGTGTGCTTATTCACGGTTTTAATAACTTCCAGTCAGCACTTCAAGGAAGTGTCTCAAACCAAACTCCTCTTTATATAGTAGATGGAATGCAAGTAAGTTCTGGTATTATGACAGATCTTAACCCTAATGATATAGAGAGTGTTACAGTGCTTAAGGATGCGGCTTCTACTTCTATTTATGGGTCACGAGCAGCTAATGGAGTGATTCTTATTACTACTAAGCGAGGTAGATTTAATGAACGAACCAATATCTCTATTAGTCATCAGTCTGGATTCAATGCAATTACAAGTGCCAGCCGTAAGTTCTTTGATGATATGATGACTCCTCGTGAGTATTTAGAATTTTGGTCACAGAGAGATCCTGCAGCAATACGTTCAGCAGCAGGCGTATCAGGCCGTACAGAGGTAGATACACAGCGAGCAGTAGAGAAAATCTTAGCTGAAAATCCCTACAATACCCGTTGGGATAAGGTCTTTTTCCGCGATTTCGTACCTACCACTCGTACCGATGTCTCTATTTCAGGAGGAACAGCCTCTACAACCTATTATCTTTCAGCAGGTTATTTAAAGCAAGAAGGTTCTACAGCTCCTTCTCAAGATTTCAAGCGTTATAACCTTAGTACAAGTGTGGATACTCGTATTAATAAATGGCTTAAGGCTGGGCTTTCACTCTCTGCGGGGTATAGTGAGCGAGAAGGAGGACGGTCTACTGTAGCAGGGGCAAGAGTACTTGCTTTGCCACTTTATACTCCTACCAATCCAGATGGAAGCCGAAAAAACTTTATTACAGGGATTACAGGACGTGCCACAGGATTCTATCACCCAGAGTATGATGCAGAGAAGCATCCTAGTAACTCCTATGGAACTGACCTAATGCCTATAGGATACTTAACGATTGAGCCTATTAAAAATTTAGTATTCAAAACACAAGGAGGGGTTCAGTATAGTGAAGGAGAATCTCAAAACAAACAATTACGTTCATTCACTGATTACAGATTTGGTTATGAGAATATAGCTTATACACAAGTATCTGAGAGTAAATCTTATAGAAAGACTTTTACTAATACCCTAGAATACAGATTTTTGTTAGGAGCTTCACACAGTTTTACTGCTCTCTTAGGGCAGGAATCTATTGAAAATATTTCTAAAGCATTAGAATCGCGTACCACAGGACAGCCCTCGGATGGACTTTCTATGCTCTCTCACGGAAGCAAAGAAGTTTATACAGGAGACAGCAAAACAGTCAGTGCCTTTAATTCTTATTTTGCTCGCTTAGAGTATGATTATCAGAATCGCTATTTTCTAGATTTTTCAGGGCGTCGTGATGGATCTTCTAACTTTGGAGCCAACAACCGTTATGCCAACTTCTGGGCAGTAGGGGCTATGTGGAAGATCAAAAAAGAAGCTTTTCTTAAAGATGTAAAATGGCTTACCGATTTAAACTTGCGCATGAGTACAGGAATTTCAGGAAATGCAGGAGGACTTAATTATAGTAATATTAATGTAATAAGCCCATCTCTATTATATGATTCACAAACTGGTTATACTCTCAATAGGTTAGGGAACCCTAATATACGTTGGGAAGAGCAACAGAAAACAAGTCTAGGACTTAATGTTGTTCTCTTGCACAATACTTCTCTTAATGTAGAATATTATAATCGTAGGACTTATGATGTACTTGCTTATCGAGATAATAACTCTACTAGTGGGCGTACCCAGCTTTATGGGAATTCAGGAGGAATGCAAAATCAAGGGGTAGATGTGAGTATTTCCTCACGAGTATATTATAATGAGGCAAATAACTTAAGTATCCGTCCTTATTTTAATATGAACTATAACCAACAGAAGATAACAGAAATTTTCGAGGGAAGAGAATCTCTAGTCAGCCTTAATAGTAATTTAGGATTTAAGATAGGTCGCCCTCTTGAATATACAGCAGTACTTCGTAAAGGAATAGATCCCAATACAGGGCTTACCCAGTGGTATATTCCTGGTGCCGATAAGATGGAAACACAAACGGATGATAGCCAGATAACAACCTCTTATAATACTAATTTGGCACAAACTACAGGGAAGAAAATGCATGCACCTCTAAATGGAGGGTTCGGATGGACTGTTACTTATGGAGGATTTAGCTTAGATATGAATTTCTCCTTTACAGTGGGTAACTGGAAAGTGAATAATGATATGCGTTATAGTGAAAATCCTGGTACATTCGCTTCTGGGAATATCAGTCGTAAAGTGTTTGATTATTGGAAAGCAGTAGGAGATAATCCTCGCCATCCAAAAATTACAGAGGGAACCTTTGTATATTCTGGAGATTCTCGCTTAATACAAAATGCAGATTTTCTCCGCTTAAAGAGTATTAGCTTGAGCTATACACTTCCTAAGGAAGTCATTGAGCAAATAGGATTTTTCGAGGGAGTTCGCTTATATGGTACAGCTCGTAACATTTTTACTTTAACCAAATATGAAGGGGCAGACCCTGAATTTTCTAATCCTATATCTTTAGGAGGCTATCCTCCTTCAAGACAGTTTTCTTTTGGGGTTGAACTTAAATTTTAGAAATAATGAAAAAGATATTTAATAGATTACCACTATACGTTCTTGCAGCTTTCTCCTTGCATAGCTGTGTCAAATTAGAACAAGAACCTTTTAATGAACTCAGTGAACATAAATCATTCCTTAATATAGAAGATGCTCAGTATTGGGTGAATGGAATGTATGACGGGCTCCGTGAAAATACTTATGGGAATGCTATGTATAGTACTGATGTACAAGCAGATTTTCTTAATGCTGTACGTAGAAATAATGAAACTCTCCCTGAGATACACCGCTGGAGTACTTTCACTTCCTCTAACGCAACTACAGCTGCCATTTGGATGGCTTACTATAAAGCTATTCAAGATATTAATATAGCACTGAAAGGAATTCCAAATATTCCTATTGTACAAGAGAGAGAACGTGTAGAAAGAGCTCAAATACAACGTAATTTGGGAGAACTTTACCTAGGGCGTGCTTATTATTATACATATCTAGTAACTCACTTTTGTGGAGCTTATGATGAATCATCAGCCTATGGATTACCTATTATAAAAGAATTTAAGGTGACAGATTTTCCAGCTCCTAGCTCTCTAAAAGAAACTTATGATTTTATTTTAGAAGATATAGCACAAGCTGAAGAATTGCTTGCCAATACAGCTGGAACAGTTGGCTCTACTACCTTTACTATAGATGCAGCGAAGGCTCTTAAGGCTCGTGTGCTTCTCTACAAAGGAGAGTGGGCTACGGCTTATGCTACTGCAAAGGCTCTGATTGATGCAGGAACATATCCACTTGCAACAACCCAAACATCACTTGCAGCTATTTGGAAGGAAGATGCTGTAACAGAGAGTATTGTGCAACTTTTTGCAAAGGCTCCTACAAGTATTGCTGGAGGAGTGAGTGATGAGTTACCTAAGTCTAATGATATCTATATAGGGGCTAATAACTATGACCGACGCTTAAGGCGTTTCCTCTATAATCCAAGTTTTATTCCTACCCAGTCCTTTGTAGATTTATTCGATACAGCTGACCGTAGGAAAAGTATTTACTTCACTAAGCTCTTTGTAGATTACGGAAATACTGTGTATAGGGATATTTATCTGGTAACCAAATATCCTGATAATAATAATCTAAAGATCAATTTTTCAGGACTACCTACCTATATGCACAAGCCAAAATTGCTCCGTGTAGCTGAGCTATACCTTATTGCCGCTGAGGCTGCTTATAAGAATGGAGACGAGACCAATGCGAAGACCTATCTTAATGCACTTAGGACAGCACGTATATCGGGAGCTACCTCTATTACAGCTACAGGAACAGCACTTTTTACTGAAATCCAAAACGAACGCAATCGTGAGTTAGCCTTCGAGGGCTTTCGCTTGTACGATATCAAGCGTTGGAACTTAGGCGTAGTCAGAGGGACTCCTCAGAATGTAGCAGCGATTTTCTCTACACCTGCCGATGAATACTATCAGCTGAATATTTCAGCAGGGAACTATAAGCTTACTTGGCCTATTCCAGCTGCTGATATTTCCTTTGAAAAGGGAAAATGGCAACAAAATCCAGGTTGGTAATAATATAACAAATAAAGGCTATCTTCTTAAGGTAGCCTTTATAATTATACTCTATAATAGTAGAAAGATGTTTGTAACCCAAAAGTTCAATGATTGATGTGAAAAAATAAGAAGGCTACCTGCAGGTAGCCTTCTCTTATTTGTAATATTCAAATTTCTGTTCTATGATAAGGTAGAGTTCTCCATTTTCGCTTTCAGTCTTTTTGACCCAGTTTCTCATTTTATCATATTCATAAGTATAATTTTTCTTTTGAGCAATAGTTCCGTCCTCCTTATAAATAATATTTTCCGTTTCATTACCTTCTTTGTCATAAGTAGAAGTTATTTTTCTTAGGAGTTTTCCTGAAGCATCATAAGTGATTTTTTCTAGAGGATTTCCTTTGGGGTCATTTTTATAAATGGTTTTGCTGGCGAGAGCCTCTTTTTTGTATTTATCCTCTTGAATAAGGTATCCTTTGGTATCATAGGTGAATATACTTTTTTCATCACATTCTCCTCCTACACAGCTGGATTTCTCTATAAGTTGGTTTTTATCATTATATTTTGAGAAATTACTCATAAAGATATTCCCTTGAGCTGTAAGCAGGTCGTGCCTGATGCGATTTCCTTTCTTGTCATACTCATAAAGGTTTGTGGAAAGGGTTTTGTTATCCTCATCCTTGGAGACAGATTCTATCAAGTATCCTTGGTCATTATAAGTATCGTGGTAGGACATAATCACACCATTATTGTCAATACGAATTTTGGTTGTACGTCCCTTAGGGCTAAATTCTGTAAGAAGCTCTGTATTACCTC
The DNA here is from genome assembly GCF_963525585.1 of uncultured Capnocytophaga sp. NCBI lineage: Bacteria > Pseudomonadati > Bacteroidota > Flavobacteriia > Flavobacteriales > Flavobacteriaceae > Capnocytophaga > uncultured Capnocytophaga sp. The sequence goes on from NZ_CAURLX010000006.1 coordinate 7,903, forward strand.
TGAAAGGTTTTCCTTGTTCATCTATACGATAATCTAGAATACGATATGTTTTTACTTTTCCTTTGAGCTTAGCCGCATCCCAACCTGTTTTTTTATTTTGTCCAAAGGCAATAGCGCTTATTAGGCACAAAGCCAAACCTAATTTTTTCATTTTTATAAATTTATAAATATTTAGGTGGCAAAGGTACCATATTTTTTTTAATTGACAAAAGAGAAGTAAGTAGGGAACTTCTATATTTAGAGTAAAATAACAAAGTTATTGCAAGGGTTTAACTTTTTGTCGAATGAATTTAACTTGACAAAGCTTTCGAAATAACGTATATTTGCCTCTTTATTTATTTTCAAAGGAAGAATCTGTAACTTGTAGTTTCTTTGAAAAAAATTTTCTCATTACGAGAAAATATAGTAATTTTGCGTTTCCAAAACATATATCATTTTATGAAAATCTCATATAATTGGATTAAGGACTTCCTTAAGATAGATTTACCTAAGGAAAAAGTAGGCGAACTCCTTACCGACTTAGGCTTGGAGGTAGAAGGGATTATCCCATATGAAAGTGTAAAAGGAGGACTTGCAGGAGTCATTGTAGGGGAAGTAGTGGAATGCACCAAGCACCCTAATGCTGATAAACTAAGCCTTACTAAGGTGGATCTAGGAGAGGGTAGGGTAGTTCCTATTGTATGTGGTGCACCTAATGTAGCTCAAGGACAAAAAGTAGCAGTAGCCACTATTGGTACTATTCTCTATGATAAGGAAGGTAATTCCTTTAAGATAAAAAAAGGAAAAATAAGGGGAGAAGAGAGTCACGGAATGATATGTGCAGAAGATGAATTGGGGCTAGGCGATAGTCATCAAGGGATTATGGTATTGGACCCATCTCTTCCTAACGGGAAGCCTTGTAGTGAGGTTTTCGGTGTAGTTTCGGATGATATTTTCGAAATAGGGCTTACTCCTAACCGTTCTGATGCAATGAGTCACTTAGGGGTTGCCCGTGACCTCAGAGCAGGGCTCTTACAGCAAGGAGTAAATAAGGAGATTATCACCCCATCGGTTACTGATTTCTTTGTGGATAATCGCTTGCTTAAAATAGATGTTTTGGTAGATAATAAGGAGCTTGTTCCTCGCTACTGTGGGGTAACTATTTCCAATGTGAAAGTAGCTCCTTCACCCATTTGGTTACAGAATCGCCTTAAAGCTATTGGGATAACCCCAAAGAATAATGTGGTAGATGCTACAAATTATGTGTTACACGACTTAGGCCAGCCTTTGCACGCCTTTGACGCTCTAAAAATAGCAGGTAAGAAGATTATTGTTCGCAATGCTCAAGAAGGAGAAAAGCTTCAGACCCTTGATGGGGTCGATCGTACTCTTTCTCAAGAGGACTTAGTAATCTGTGATGCAGATAAGCCTATATGCTTGGCGGGAGTTATAGGAGGAGCTTTCTCAGCTGTAAGCCAAGATACAACCCATATTTTCTTAGAAAGTGCTTATTTCAATCCTGTCGCTATCCGTAAAACAGCTAAGCGATACGGACTATCAACAGATGCTTCTTTCCGTTTTGAAAGAGGAATTAATGTAGATACTTGCAAATACGCACTCTTGAGAGCTGCTATTCTTATTAAAAAAATTACAGGAGGAGAAATCTCTTCTGATGCTATTGATTTTTATCCTAAGAAGATAGAGGATTTTCAAGTATTTCTTACTTATGAAAAGGTGGATACTCTTATAGGACAGGTCATTCCTCGAGAGGTGATAAAATCAATCCTACACTCTCTAGATATCCAAATTAATAGTATTACAGAAATAGGAATGGGGCTTACAGTACCTTCTTATCGAGTAGATGTACAGCGAGATGTGGATATTATTGAAGAAATACTTCGCGTATATGGCTATAATAAAATAGATTTTTCTTCCAAGGTAAGTGCTTCAATGTCACATTCTAGTAAGTATGAGGATGCTAATATACAGAATATTATAGGAGCACAGCTAGCAGGACAAGGATTCTTTGAGATAATGAATAATAGCCTTACTACGGCTACTTATCAGGAACTCTCTTCAGATATTAAACCTTCGGAACAGGTGGCTATACTGAATCCTCTGAGTCAGGACTTGGCAGTAATGCGCCAGAGTATGCTCTTCTCAGGACTGGAGACCATTGCCTATAACAATAATCGTAAGCGTAGTGACTTGGCTCTCTTTGAGTTTGGGAAAACCTATCATAAGCTAGAGGATACTTATATAGAACCTAAGCATCTTAGTGTATTCCTCTCAGGAAATGTATATCCAGAGGCGTGGAACGCTCCTATTGAGAGGACAAACTTCTACTATCTCAAAGGATATGTGATGAATATATTCCAACGCTTAGGAATAGAATTTCTTTTAGAAAAACCATCTCAGGAGGCTATCTTTCAGGAAGGTATCCAGCTTTTTAAAGGAAAAACATTATTGGCTTCCCTTGGAGTGGTCAAAAGGAGTATCCTTAACCATTTTGAGATTAAGCAAGAGGTGTTTTTTGCAGATATTTATTGGGATAAAGTACTGGAGAATCTCTCTAAGGAGGTAGTTTATACTGAGATTCCTAAATATCCTGAAGTACGTCGTGATTTAGCTTTGCTTCTTCAGGAAGATACCTCATTTGAACAATTATATCAGTTGGCTTTCGTTACAGAAAAAGAATTACTGAAGAAAGTTTCTTTATTTGATGTCTATCAAGGGGAAAAACTTCCTAAAGGGAAGAAAAGCTACGCACTTAGTTTTGTACTACAGGATAAAAACAAGACCCTTACAGATACGCAAATAGATAAGGTAATGGAGGCTTTACTAGGAGCTTTTCAGAGAGAGACAGGGGCAACATTACGTTCTTAAGGAGGAAAAAGGATGATGAATTTTTCTTCCAAATTACTGGAAAATGCTGTCTATGAAATTGCTCTTTTACCAGGGATAGGGAAGCGGACGGCACTTCGCCTGGCTTTACATTTGCTAAAGCAACCCAATGCTCAAGTAGAGAGACTTGCAAGTGCTTTGGTGAGCTTACGTAATAATATTACTTATTGTAAAAAGTGTTATAACATTTCTGATACAGAGATTTGTGATATTTGTGCAAGCTTTCATAGAGATCCCTCAGTACTCTGTGTAGTAGAGGATATTCGTGATGTAATGGCTATAGAGAATACGGGGCAGTATAATGGCTTGTATCACGTACTTGGAGGTAAGATATCTCCTATAGACGGAATAGGTCCCAATGAGTTACATATAACCTCTCTGGTGAAAAGGGTTAAGGAAGAATCCATAAAAGAAATCATCTTTGCCTTGAGTAATACAATAGAAGGAGATACTACTAATTTCTATATATTCAAGCAGTTAGAAGGATTGGAAATAACAACTTCTACTATTGCAAGAGGGATTTCCGTAGGCGATGAGCTAGAATATACAGATGAAGTTACCTTAGGAAGGAGTATTCTTCATAGAGTCCCTTTTGAGGTACAATAAATATTTATATAAAAAGAATTTGGAGGGCTAAGAAAATAATAGTACTTTTAACCCCAGAAAAACAGACATTTCTAAACAATTTAAAAAGCATTAAAAAATGGCAAGATACGAACTGAAATTACCTCAAATGGGGGAAAGTGTGGAGGAGGCAACTGTCTCTTCTTGGCTCAAAAAAGTAGGAGATACAGTACAGATAGATGATATCTTGGTAGAAGTAGCTACTGATAAGGTAGATTCCGAAATTCCCAGTGATGTATCAGGAGTAATTGTAGAAATATTGACCCCAGAGAAAACTGTGGTTAAGGTGGGTGAGCTAATGGCTATTATTGAAACAGATGTACAAGAGGCTTCCCCAGAGCCTATTATACAACTTTCTTCTGCAGAGGCTCCTATACCTATAGAACCTACACAAGAAGCTATAGTGCCAGTTGCTTCCCAAGAGCATACGCAAGAAACAACTCAGGTTCCTGAAATCCAGGAAGAAGAAATAGCACAACAAGTCCCATATGTGCCTGCACCTATACAAATAGAAGCTTCTAAAAATGAAGGGATTACAGAGGAGGATCCATTCTTTTCTCCTTTGGTAAGAACTATTGCCAAAGAAGAAAATATCTCAGAGGAAGAACTCCGTACCATAGAGGGAACAGGACTTGCAGGACGAATCACGAAGTACGATATATTACGTTATATAGAGAATAAAAAGGGAGGAATAATATCTTCTTTACCTGTGGTAACTTCTAAGCAGGAAGATGCTCCAAGAGTAGGCGAGGAAGAATCTAGCTCAGTACAGAATAATATTCCAGAGGAAACAGTTGCTATGGGAGTAAGTCCTTTTGCACCAGTACAATCTTCGGAATCTTCTTTGATACAAGAATCTGCTAATACAATAGAGAAACAACTCCCAGAGCCTATACAAGAGTTACCTAAAGCTGAAGATCTCCAAGAAGAGGTTATTACTTCTGTACAGCCTTCAGAAACTGCTTCTATACAGGAAACTACCTTTAGTGATGCAGAAACACATCTTCCAGCACCTATACAAGACTTGCCTGTAGTAGAAAGTTCGGAACAAAAGACCCTTGAAGAGATTCTTCCAGAGGAAGAACTCCCACAAGAAGCTGTTCAAGAAAATAAAGAAGAAACCCCACAAGAACTTTCTCAAGAGGAGGTGAAATATCCTGATATTGCTGATTTTATGAAGACTTTTGCCGCAAGTCATCCTAAGCAGGAGCAAGTTACTGCACAAGTTACTGATTATAAGGAAGCAGAGCAACCTAAGATAAACTTAGAAGTTCCTAAGAATAAGCCCGAAGAAAAGCCTGTACCAGCTTCCTATACAACCTCTCCTGTGGATGATAATGTAGAAGTGATTGAGATGACTCGTATGGGAAAACTGATCGCTAATTATATGAGCGAGAGCAAGAAGATTTCAGCACACGCAACAAGCTTTATTGAAGTGGATGTTACTCGTATATGGAATTGGCGTAATAAGCATAAAAAACAATTTGAGGTACGTTCGGGAGAAAAACTTACTTTTACTCCTATTTTCTTGGAAGCAGTAGCTAAAGCACTCCGTGATTTTCCTATGATGAATATTACTACTGATGGAGAGCATATTTTCAAAAAGAAAAATATAAATATAGGAATGGCTACAGCTCTTCCTAATGGTGATTTGATAGTTCCTGTAATAAAAAATGCAGACCAATTAAGCTTATTAGGGTTAGCTAAGTCTGTAAATGACCTTGCTAAACGTGCTAGAGAGAATAAACTTAAGCCTGAAGAGGTAAAGGGAGGTACTTATACACTGACAAATATAGGAGCTTTTGGAAACTTATTTGGAACTCCTATCCTGAACCAACCTGAAGTAGGTATCTTAGCTGTGGGAGCTATACAGAAAGTTCCTGCTGTAGTAGAAACCCCTGAAGGAGATGTTATAGCGATACGTTACAAACTGATGCTATCTCATAGCTTTGATCACAGAGTGGTTAATGGTGCTTTGGGAGGAATGTTTGTTCAGAGAGTGGCACAATACCTTGAGCAATGGGATAGTAATAGAGAAGCATAAGTATTATTGATGCAATTACTTGTTTTCATTGTTTCTTATCCTTTTCTATGGGGAATCTCACGATTGCCTAATTGGGCTCTTTATGGACTTTCTGATGTAGTTTATGTGCTCATTTATAAGATTATAGGGTATAGGAAACGCGTAGTTAGGCGTAATCTAACACTTTCTTTTCCAGAGAAATCACTTGAGGAAATTAAGCAAATAGAACGAAAATTCTATCATCATTTCTGTGATATTTTCCTAGAAATGCTCAAAACAATGTCTTTTTCACAGAAAGAAATGCAAAGGCGGATGGTTTTTCCGAATAAGGAACTACTAGATAGGTTTTATCAGAATAAGCAGAGCTTTATTATTATGTGTGGGCATTATAATAGCTATGAGTGGCTTCTTTCATTAGCTGCTCAGATACCTCATACCTCCTATGCGCTCTATACACCTATTACGAATAAGTATTTTGATAGATTTATCCATAAAATTAGAGGAAAATTCCATAGTTATCTTCTTTCTCGATATAAAGCAATTGAGGAAATTCGCAAGCAACAGCATAACCAAGAATTATGTGCTTATGGATTGGCTAGTGATCAGTCTCCATCAAGTTCTCCTAAGGGTTATTGGCGTACTTTTATGGGGGTTATGGTGCCTGTATTTACAGGAGCAGAACGCATAGCCAAGCAGTTCAATATACCTGTAGTTTTTTGTGATATTCAGAAGATAAAAAGAGGCTATTATGAGGCTACTTTTGTCCTTATTTCAGAGTATCCTGCTCAAACTGCTGAACATCAGATTACTGATACTTTTACAGAATTATTGGAAGAACAAATACGAAAAAAACCTGAATATTACCTTTGGACACATAATCGGTTCAAACATTCCAAGCAAGAAGATTTATCAAAAAAACTATGAGAAAAATTTCTTTTTCTCGTAGTTTTTTCTTATCTTTGCTACTTTAATAATGTAAAAAGTTTTTATAAAAAAATTATTCCCTTATGGATAAATATTCTTTCCTAAATGCTGCAAATACACAGTTTTTTGCAGATTTATATGACCAATATGTGGAGAACCCAGACTCTGTAGAGGCGAGTTGGCGAGCTTTTTTTCAAGGATTTGATTTTGCTCGTGAGAACTATGGAGAGGATTTCTTCGAGGAAGAAGTGGTATTAGCTCAATCACAATCACGTGAGGTTTCCACTCCTGTGGTAGCTTCAGCACAAGTATCTCTCCCCATATCAGATAAGGTAGAAAAAGAATTGAGAGTACTGAACCTTATCAAGGCTTACCAACAGAGAGCGCATCTCTTTGCTAAGATAAGTCCGATCACTCAGCGTCCTTCTTATGAGCCTGCCTTGGCTATAGAGAATTTTGGATTCACTCAGGCTGACTTGAACACTGTCTTTGATGCAGCGAAGGAGCTTCAACTCCAACCTTCTCCACTTTCATTGATTATCAAAAAATTAGAGGATACATTTACCCAGTCCATAGGAATAGAATTTGATTATATAGAATCCTTTAAGGTAAAGGAATGGATTCAGAATAAGCTCTATGCTACCGATTTTCTTAAAGATTTCACAAAAGAAGAAAAGGTGCGTATCCTACAGAAATTAGCTGAATCTACAGCATTAGAGAATTTCTTTCATAATAAATATGTAGGGCAGAAACGTTTCTCTTTGGAGGGAAATGAAGCGGTTATTCCTGCTATAGATGCACTTATTGAGCTAGCAGCTAATGAGAAAGATGTAAAAGAAGTAGTTATAGGAATGGCTCATAGAGGAAGGCTTAATATGCTTATCAATATATTAGGAAAGAATCTACAGGATGTTTTTTCTGAGTTTGATGGAAAAGATTATGAAAACCCAGAATTTGATGGTGATGTGAAGTATCACTTGGGGCTTACTTCCTTAAGAACAACTACAAAGGGTAAAGAAGTATTGTTGAACTTAGCTCCTAATCCTTCACATCTGGAGACAGTTGCTTCTGTTCTTGAAGGAATTGCTCGTGCTAAGCAGGATATTCACTATGCAGATAAGCCTTCGCAGGTATTGCCGATAGTCATTCACGGTGATGCTGCAGTTGCAGGACAAGGAATTGTATATGAAGTAATGCAGATGGAACGCTTGAAGGGTTACACTACTCACGGAACTGTTCACGTGGTAATTAATAACCAAATAGGATTTACAACCAATCCTTCTGATTCTCGTTCTACTACTTATTGTACAGATATAGCCAAAGGATTCCAAGCTCCTGTACTTCACGTGAATTCAGATGATACAGAGGCTGTTGTTCGAGCTTTCTTATTTGCTCTTGATTATCGTATGACTTTCGGAACAGATGTCTTCATAGATGTTATAGGATACCGAAAATATGGACATAATGAAGGTGATGAACCTAGATTTACTCAACCTTCTTTATACAAACTCATCGGAACTCACAAGAATCCTACTGTAATATATACAGAAAAATTAGTTAATCAAGGTGTAATTACCCCTAAAGAAATAGAAGCCTATGAGGAAAACTATCGCAATCACTTAGATACAGAACTAGAGGCTTCACGCTTAAAAGACCTTACCATTATTAATCCTTTTATGCAAAATGAATGGCAAGGCTTTGATCATATAGCTTCTCAGCAAGATATGCTTTTGCGAGTGGATACTTCTTTTTCAAGAGAAAAGCTAGACCAATTAGCAGCACTTATTACAGTACTTCCTGAAGATAAGAAATTCATTAATAAGATTTCTAAAATTATTAAAGAAAGAAATAATCTGTATTTTGAGCAACAAAAAGTAGATTGGGGACTTGCAGAGCATTTAGCCTTTGCTACGCTTTTGTCTGAAGGACACGATGTACGTATCTCAGGAGAGGATGTAGGAAGAGGAACTTTCTCTCATAGACACGCTGTGATTAAGACAGAAGATACAGAGGAAGAAATAATTCCTTTGTCACGAATCAAAGAGCTTGGAGGAGGAACATTTAGATCATTTAACTCTTTACTTTCTGAATATGGAGTCCTTGGCTTCGAATATGGTTATGCACTCACTACACCACAGACTCTTACCATCTGGGAAGCACAGTTTGGAGATTTTGCCAATGGAGCCCAGATTATGATAGATCAATATATCTCCTGCGGGGAAGATAAATGGAAAAACCAAAGTGGTTTAGTAATGTTGTTACCTCACGGATATGAAGGACAAGGAGCGGAACACTCTTCTGCCCGCTTGGAACGTTACCTACAATTATGTGCTTCACAGAATATGTTTGTAACCAATTGTACCACCCCAGCCAATATCTATCATTTGCTTCGCCGTCAGCTTAAAGCTCCTTTCAGAAAACCTGTTATAGCTTGTTCTCCTAAGAGCTTGCTAAGACATCCTTTGGTGATTTCTTCTATTGAGGAACTTACTAATGGCTATTTCCAAGAGGTTATTGATGATGCCCAAGTAAATCCTCAAGAAGTACGTACTCTTGTATTCTGTTCAGGTCGTTTTTATTATGATTTGTTAGCTGAACGTGAGAAACTGAATAGGCAAGATGTTGCGTTAGTACGTATAGAGCAATTATTCCCATTGCCTGTAGAGCAATTAAAAGAAGTCATAGCCCGTTATCCTAATGTAACAGATTATGTGTGGGCACAGGAAGATCCTAAGAATATGGGAGCTTATGCTTATATGCTAATGAACTTTGACTTAGTGAAGTGGAGATTAGCTGCAATGAATGCTTACGCGGCTCCTGCCCCAGGTAGCCCAGCTCGCCATAAAGCTCGCCATCAGGAGGCTATTAATAAGGTGTTCTCTCCTAATAAATAGAGAATATAATTTTTTTGAATAAAGGAGAAGTTGTCTTTTTAAGACAACTTCTTTTTTTTTTTATAATATATTTTCATATTATAGATATTATCTATAATTTTTGAAATATGATATTTTTGATTTGTTTTGCTTTTTGAGAATTTTAATAATGTTATTATATGTTAAAAATATATTCTTTAAAAATTTTTAATTATTGTATATCAAAATTTTATAATTTTATTTGTTGTAAATAATTTATTAAAAAAAGACTTTGATATATTTTTTATTGTTTGGTATCAAAAAAAATCATACCTTTGCAAAAAAATAAAAGAATGGATTATACAAATAAAACAATTGGAGAAATTGTAGCGGCAGATTTTCGTACTGCAGCAATTTTTAAAAAACATGGGATTGATTTTTGTTGTCGAGGAGGAAGAACAATAGAAGAGGCTTGTGAGAAGAAAAAAGTTCTAGAGGAGCAACTTATAGACGAACTTTCCTCCTTGCCTAGCGGAAATGGAGATACTGTAGATGTAACAGGTTGGCCTCTTGATCTTTTAGCAAACTATATAGTAAAAATACATCACGAATATGTAAGGGAAAAAACACCTATTTTATTACAATTCTTGGACAAACTTTGTAAAGTACATGGAGATAGACATCCTGAGCTTTTTGAGATTAATCAGCTTTTCACAGAAAGTGCTCATGACCTATCAGAACACTTACAAAAAGAAGAACGAGTATTGTTTCCTTTCATAGAAAAACTTGTAAAAGCCTCTCAAACAGGAGAACCTTTAGAAGCTACTCATTTTGGAACAGTAGAGAACCCTATTGAAATGATGAAACATGAGCATACTGTAGAGGGTGATCGTTTTGCAAATATAGCAAAGCTTACTAGTGGCTATTTACCTCCAGCAGATGCTTGTAATACCTACAAAGTTACTTATGCAATGTTAGAGGAATTTGAGAATGACCTTCACCGTCATATTCACTTAGAGAATAATATCTTATTCCCTAAGGCAATTGCACTAGAGAAAAAAATGAAGTAAATACTTAATAACTCATAGCAATTTAATTTAAGGAGAGAAACTACTTGGAAAAAATCTAAGTAGTTTTTTTGTTTTACATTATAAATAGTGCTACCTTTGCACACCAAATACAAGTGATTTATGGTAACATACCTTATTGTTTTCTTAGGAGTTGCACTCTTGCAGGGTGTATTATTGTGGAAAGGCTATCAAAAGGCAGGCTACAAAGCTTGGCAAGCCTTTGTACCAGTGTGGAATATGCTTATTCTTTTCAAAATTATTCAGCGACCTTGGTGGTGGATATTCTTAGTATATTTACCTGTAATAGGGAATATTATGGCAATTGTACTAGCCTATGAATGGTTACATGTTTTTGGTTATCGCCAAAAGCGTTATACTCTTCTCGCAGTGCTTACTTTAGGGATTTATCTTTCTTATGTAACTTATTTGACTAAAACACAATATTTGGGTAAGAATGAGGCTATTATAGCAGAAAATGTCCCTTCTTGGCTTAATGGTATTCTTTATGCAGTAGTAGCGGCTTCTACTATTCATACCTATTTTATTCAGCCTTATACTATTCCTACTTCATCTCTAGAGAAAACACTTCTAGTGGGGGACTTTCTTTTTGTAAGTAAGTTCCATTATGGAGCACGTTTGCCTATGACACCTTTTTCTATGCCTATGGTACATGATACAATTCCTGTATTAAAGACCAGATCCTATTTACCTCAACCTCAGTTGCCTTATTTACGATTACCTGCTATAGAAAAAGTAAAAAGAAATGATATAGTAGTTTTCAATTGGCCTACTGATACAGTGCGATTCTTCCGTGATCCTTCAGGTATTCACGCATACAAACCTGTAGATAAGAAATCTCATTATGTGAAGAGAGCAGTAGCTATTTCTGGAGATAAATTTGAAATACGTGATGGAGAAGTTTTTATTAATGATAAAAAAGAAACTTATCCAATAAGAGCTAAGCTACAAACTTCCTACAGAGTAGAAACAGCTCCTGAATTCAGGGACTATTTGGTTAATTTGTATGGAAGGCAATATACAGCAGAACAACTTCTACCAGTTCTTTTATTCCAAAACTTTAGTGTGACTGATGCTTCAGGATTTAGTAGCCCAACTGAATTCATTGTACAATCAGCTACAGATGAAGTAGCTGAAAAAATACGTCAATTACCTCATATAAAAAATGTGAGTAAGATATTAGCTCCTAGAGAGTATAATCCTGCTATTTTTCCTCATAGCAAGAATTATTCTTGGAGTGAAGATAATTTTGGTCCAGTAGAAATCCCTGCTCAAGGAAAAACTATACAACTATCTATAGAAAATCTACCTTTGTATAAGCGTATTATTGCAGAATATGAAGGTAATGAGTTGTCTGTACAAGGGAGTGATATATTTATTAATGGACAAAAGGCAAATACTTATACATTCCTACAGAATTATTATTGGATGATGGGGGATAATCGTCATAATTCTGAGGATAGTCGTTATTGGGGATTTGTTCCTTTTGATCATATTGTAGGAAAACCTGTTCTTATCTGGATGAGTTGGGATGCAAATGCTTCTGGTCTTGATAAAATTCGTTGGAACCGACTCTTTACTACTGTAAATGGAGAGGGGGAACCTGTCTCTTATCTTTATTGGGTATTAGGACTAGGAATATTGGGTTACATTGGCTACGAGGTATATAAGAAAAAATACGGAGGAAAAGCTAAAAAATCATAACAATGAAAGTTTTATTACATCCTACCTATTTTCCTACCATAGCCTCCTTTTCTCTTTTGGTGAAGGAACAATGTCTGTTAGAAGTATCGGATAATTATCAGAAACAGACTTTTCGGAATCGTACCTACATCTATGGGGCAAATGGCAAACAGATTCTTACAGTCCCTATTTTGCATACAGGAGGGGATACAGGGCGTCAGTTCTATAAGGAAGTAAGGGTAGATAACAGTGTATCGTGGCAGAAAATCCATTGGAAAACTTTACAAACAGCCTACCGAACCTCTCCTTATTTTGAATATTATGAAGATAAGATAGCTCCTATATTTGAGCAAGCCTATACTTTTTTGTTAGATTTGAATCTCAAAACAATAGAAGTTCTCTTGGACTGCTTACATTGTTCTGTAACATGGGAAGAAACTACTCAATATCAAGAAAATTATGACCAAGTAAGTGATTTTCGCTATCTTTCTAATGCAAAAAAAACACATTCTATAGAGCAGGAGCCTTATTATCAGATATTTTCCGATAAATATGGATTTGTAGCGCAGTTAAGTGTTCTAGATTTGCTTTTCCACGAAGGAAATCATACCTTAAGTTATTTGAAGGAAAAGATAAGCATCAAATAGATAAAATGACACTCATCAAGGGTGTCATTTTTATTTAAGGAGCTTTGTATGTTTTTTCTTTAGTTTTCTTATAAAGAGGAATCATATAGGAAAGAGTGTAATTATAATTAATACCGAACTTACTTCCTTCCCATACACGTTGTACCCCTGGTATCCAGAAGTTAGGGAAATCATTTTTCTGTTGATATAATAAAAAACTGAACCTTACAGAGGCACCAGCATAGAAGTGCTTAAAGAGCTCTACTTTCATTCCTAAGATAGCTTCTAACCAGTGAGCAGTACGTCCTTTATAAGTTGTAAGAATATCAGATTGTGTTCCTATAACCGATTCATTCCAATAATTGTGAAGAGTATGTAGGGTATAGCCTGTCACCTCTTGGTTAAAAGTGGAAAATCCATAACGCCCTCCAAAATAAATCATATTCTCCATTCCATACCAGTTGGTATAGGAATTATAATCTACTCCTAGCTTAATGTATTGCCCATTAGTTGTAAAATCAAAATAGTCTGTATGGCTAGATTTACGTTCTTTTCCGACTTCTCCAGCAAAATAATAACGATAATTCCATCTATAATCCCCAACAATTTCTAATCCTTGATAATTTTTGTCAAGAAAAGATCGAATAGGCTTGGTAATATCAGCACCAAGGCGTAATCCATATTGTTGGTAATAGGTTTTTTCGTTATTTTCTTCCTTTTTTATAGTTTCCTTTGCTTCTTTAAGTGGTTTTTCTTGAGAAATGCTAGGAAAACAACAATATAAACTAATAAAAAATACGAATGCTAGCTTGTTTTTCATTTTCTATTTTTCTAAACATTACTTGTACTCGATTAATCCAAGGAATATTACCAGAGATAGAGTCGGAGGTAGCTGTAATTTGGTCATATATAATTTTGTAGCCACAGCCTTTATCTGAAAATATTTGTGAGGCATTAGCATTGATTTTTAGGGCTACTTGGGTACCACGAGTAAGGTTCCCTCTACTATCTACCACGGCATCTTTTACAAGAATAAAGGAAGATTCTCCAGAAGTTAGCCTTAGAGGAAGAGCTAAGGAATCAGTTGTAGAGATAGGTTGTATGGGTCTATTTTGGTCTTTTCCAATGACCAACAGATTATTTACAGGTTTTGTCCTACGAGGAGCATCCTTATCATAGATACGTACAATAAGGCGAGGAGTAACTACATTATCGGTACAGATATCATCACTTTCGCAACTAATGAGAAAAAGTAAGACAAACAAAAATAAAAATTGTTTCATTATTGAATTATTTTATATAAAAAAATCCCTGAAAAACAGGGACTTTTTCTTATTAAAAAGAAATGTTATATTTCTTCTGAATCTCTTAATTGCTGGATGAATTCCGCTCTTTGGATTACGTTACGACGAAGCACAGAGGGCTTAGTAAAGTGCTGACGTGCACGAAGCTCCCGTACAATTCCTACGCGATCAAATTTTCTTTTGTAACGCTTTAGGGCTCTATCAATATTTTCTCCTTCTTTTACTGGTATAATAAGCATAGTGTAACACCTCCTTTCATTTACGGGCGCAAAGATACAACTATTTTTCGTTTTTACAAAAATATTTTTATTTTTTTATATTATCACTAATTCTTAAAGATAAGCAAAAATATAGGGCTCATAATGTAGAAATTCTTCTTGTAAAGTTCAGGAATTATCTCTACTTTTGTGCCTTTAATTCTATAAAAATGAATATACCTAAAGTAGCAGAACATATCGTTGGTTGGCTTTCTGATTATATAGAACAAACAGGAATTAAGGGGATGGTTATTGGTATCTCAGGAGGAATTGACTCGGCTGTAGTTTCAGCCTTGTGTGCCAGAACAGGTAAGCCAGTTTTATGCTTGGAAATGCCTATCCATCAAGCTCCTAACCAGGTCAGTAGAGGAAAAAGGCATATTGAATTCCTCAAGGAGAGGTATTCAAATGTGAAAAGTTTAGAAGTGGAGCTTACCTCTGTTTTCGAAGAATTTGTTGCTCAGATTCCTCCAGTTCAGGGGAATGACTTAGCTCTTGCTAATACACGTTCTCGGCTTAGAATGACAACTCTTTATTATTTTGCGGGCTTGTATGGATATATGGTAGTAGGGACAGGTAATAAAATAGAAGATTTTGGAGTAGGTTTTTTTACCAAATATGGTGATGGAGGAGTAGATGTAAGTCCCATTGCTGATTTGATGAAAAGTGAGGTCTATAAGCTAGCAGAGTATTTAGATATATTACCTGAGATTCGTCAGGCAGCTCCTACAGATGGACTCTTTGGGGATAATCGTACAGATGAAGATCAGCTAGGAGCTTCCTATGATGAGCTAGAGTGGGCAATGAAATTTTCAGAAAACAAGAGTGAAGAGGATGGACTTTCTCTCAGAGAAAAGCAAGTACTTTCTATTTTCAGAAGATTGAACCGTATTAATCAGCATAAAATGAATCCTATTCCTATTTGTAAGATACCTAAAGAATATATAAATAATTGATAATCAAATAAATGCCGTTTGTGTTTAATGGATTTTATTTGAATAGTTAAAAAATATAAAATATATTTTGTTCTTGTAATAAATTATTATCTTTGCCAATTATTAAACAAACCAATGAAAAAAAATATTTTTATTCTTTTCTTTTTAGGAATTATTTCCTTTGCTTCCTGTAGTTTTACAGATAAAAAATTTGAACAATCAGCAGATAAGGAGAAACTTCTGATGGAAATTATCCAATATATGATATCTCGAGGACATTATGATAGGCAGTCATTAGATGATACTTATTCCAAAAGAGTTTTCAAGGGATATCTTCAGTATTTAGACCCTCAAAAACGTTATTTTATAGAATCTGATATAGATGAGTTTAAGAAAAGTGAAACTCAATTAGATGATGATCTAAAGAAGATGGATATTTCATTCTTCAATCTTACTTATAAGCGCTTACAACAAAGAATAGAAGAGGCAAATAAGCTTTCAGTAGAACTACTTAAGGGCTCTTATGAATTTTCTAAAAATGAATCTATCAATCTGGATTATGAAAAAAATCCTTATCCAAAGAACCAAGAAGCCCTCCGTGAGCATTGGCGCAAGCTTATCAAGTATTCTATTCTATCGAACTTGATTATTAAGCAAAAAGAAGAGCAGACAAAAAAAGAAAAGGATTCTAAATATATTGTAAAGAAAGAAGAAGAACTTAAAAAGGAGGCTATAGAAGCTACCGCCAAAGCCTTTGAAGAAATGTTCATGTCTTACAAAGACCTTACAGAGAATGATTGGTTTGGTATTTATCTTAATAGTTATGTAGAGGCTACAGATCCTCATTCAAGCTATATGGCTCCTGATATAAAGGAACGTTTTGATAGAGATATGTCAGGTAAATTTGAAGGAATAGGAGCTGTATTACAGAAAAAATCCGATGGAATACGTATCTCTGATATTATAATGGGAGGTCCTGTATGGAAAGGAAAATTACTTGAAGTAGGTGATTTGATACTCAAGGTAGGAGAGCCTAATAAAATTCCTGTAGATGTAATAGGAATGCGACTAGAGAATGCAGTGAAGCTCATTAAAGGAAAAAAAGGAACTGAAGTACAACTTACCGTAAAGCGTTTAGATGGAACTATTCAGGTGGTTTCTATCATCCGAGATATAGTAGAGATAGAAGAAACCTTTGCTAAGTCAGCCATCATTAAGAGCAAAGATAATAAGTATGGAATTATAAATCTGCCTACTTTCTATGTAAATTTCAAAGATGTACGTGAGCGTAATTCAGCTTCTGATATGGCGTTGGAAATAGCTAAGCTCAAGAAAGAGAATGTAGATGGACTCATTGTAGACTTACGTAATAATGGAGGAGGTTCATTAGCAAAAGTTGTAGAAATAGCAGGCTTATTTATCAAAGATGGTCCTGTAGTACAGGTGAGGGATGCTAATGGAAATGTACAAATACTCCGTGATACAGACAGAGGATTGCAATGGGATAAACCTTTGATTATTTTAATCAACGAACTTTCAGCATCAGCTTCAGAAATTCTTGCTGCAGCAATGCAGGATTATGGACGTGCTATTATTCTTGGTAGCAAACAATCTTATGGAAAAGGAACAGTTCAAGAACTTATAGACCTAAATAGAGAAGTCCGCAATAGTTCTTTAGGTGATTTGGGAGCTATAAAGCTCACTCGCCAGAAGTTCTATCGTATAAATGGAGGCTCTACACAGCTTAAGGGGGTTAATAGTGATATAGTTATTCCTGATCGTTATCAGTATATTAAGGTAGGAGAAAGAGAATTAGAAAATCCTATGCCTTGGGATGAGATTGGGCAAGCCTCTTATAATCACTGGACTGATAATAAAAAATTTCCTCAGGCTATCGAAAATAGTAAAAAACGTATTCAGAGTAATAAGTTATTTAAACTTGTAGATGAAAATGCACGATGGGTACAAAAACAAAGAGAAGAAAATACTTATTCTCTTAACTATGCTACTTACAAGAAACAAGTAGAGGAAAGTGAAGCTATGACAAAAAAATTCAAAGAGATAACAGAATATAAATCTCCATTAGAATTCTCTTCTTTGCCAAGTGAAGAACAAAAAGCAAAAGAAAATGAGGATGTAAAACTTCGTCGTGATCGCTGGCATGAAAGTCTTCAAAAGGATATTTATGTAGAGGAAGCGGTCTCTGTATTGAATGATTTATTAAAATAAAATGAGTTTACATATCATATTTTGAGTTTTTAACGCTTTAAAGATACAATCTTTGGAGCGTTTTTTCTGTAAAGATAAAATAATTAGGTTATGAAGATAAAAAATATAATAATGATGTCATTTTTTGCTTTTATACAGCAATTGTTTTCACAAAATATTACTGAAAAGCAATTATTTTCGGAAGATATATCCAATATAAATTCTCTAGAAAAAGGAATTCAACAAGCTGAAATGGTGGTACATTATCTTCTACAAGAAGGTTACTCCCCAAGTATTTCTGTTTGTGTTACTAAAAAAGGCTTTTCTATATGGGAAAAAGGATATGGCTACGCAGATATAGAGAACAAAATTCCTGTAAATACAAGAGAAACCCTTTATAGAATAGCAAGTGTGTCTAAGCCTTTGACAGGAGTATCTCTCACCAAGATGCAAGAGCAAGGTTGGATAGATTGGAACTGTTCGCTGTATGATTATGTGCCTTATTTTCCTGAAAAAGCTTATGATTTCACTATAAAACAATTAGCAGGACATCTAGCAGGGATAAGAGCCTATAAGGGAAAAGAAGTATTCTTAAATGAGTTTATGAGTATTCATGATGGGATAGGCGTTTTCGCTAATGATCCTTTACTATTTGAACCAGGAACGAAATATTATTATAATAGTTATGACTTCAATCTCATTTCTTTAGCAATGCAAGAAGCTGTGAAAGAGCCTTTTGAGTGGTATGTAACACAGAATGTTCTTCAGCCTATAGGAATGTTTCATACTTTTCCTGATATGGGAGGGCTCTCTCCTAATCAGTCTATTCCTTATGCTATGGATAAGAAAAATCGTTTTAGGAAAGCTACAGAGGTGAATAATTTCTTTAAGTTGGGTGGAGGAGGATTCCTCTCTACAGCTTATGATGTGAACCTATTAGGACAAGCTATTCTTAGTGGCGGGCTCCTAAAGCCAGCTTATCAGGAAGAGATGCTTACCTCTCAACGATTAAACTCAGGACAAGAGACAGGTTATGGCATAGGCTGGCAATCTACAGCGGATTGGAATGGGCGTACTTATTATGGTCACATAGGTAACGGAATAGGAGGATATGCGTGGTTCTATGTATATCCTAAGGAAGAGTTAGTTTTTACCTTTTTATTCAATACAACTAACCCTTCTATAGGGAAATATATGCATCGGATAATGGATTGTATAATAAAGGGAGCTAGCTATAAGGAATATATAACTAATAACTATCCTATTATTATACAAGAAGATACACAAAAAATATCCCAATAATCTTAAAAAATCGGTGTGAAAGAGGTTCTATATTTGATGGAAAAACCAATAAGTAGAATAACCTTTTTAATTAATAAACTTGATAGATTTAATAATAGTCTCTAGTTCAAAGAGCAAGTCTCGCTTGGAAGTACCAGGGGCAGCGATGAATCCTTCTATCACAATACAACGGTCTCTTGTAGGGTCCTCAATAATATAGTTACTAAAGGGGCCTCCTAGGACAAAATCTTTCACTTCCCATAAGCCCTTGCTTTCAATGGTAGGATAATTATTTATGACTGTTTTTTTGTAAGTAGGGGCAAAGGCAGTACTGGTAATCATATACATACCTTCTTCAGGGCCAGGTACATATTGAGCTCCTATAGAGTCTCTCATACGGATAAGTTCTTTGGTGCAATTGCTGTCATCTGAGCAGATTTTGCTTTTAGGGACTTCATAGATGAGGATATTTGAAGTGCCATTCTTCACTTTTCTCTCAAGCCAGAAAAAATTATTCTCTTGCTTGACAATATTATATAAGGAAGGGAATGTGAGGTGTATATGTAACTTTCGTTCCAATAAATCATCTTTATTCAGTGTGTTTTTAAAGCGATTTCTTACCTCTAACATTTCGTTTTCCTTAAAAGAAAAGATAATTTCGGGAGCAAAACGCTTGATTTCACTAATGAGGTCATCTGTAGTTTCTCCTATGAGGAAAGCTACTTTTTGAGGTTTTGCAAAAAGAGTATCTTGGATACCAAAATGATTCTGTGTGTCAGTGGTTACGATTAGGATATTTCGGCTTGCACGTGTCATTCCCTTGAATACTTCTTGTGGAATCTGTTGAATGTCAAAAAGTGGCTCTCTTGCTCCTGAAATCTCCTCGACAGGCTGGGCAAAATAATGCCTTAAACTGTCTCCAACAACCCCTCCCCATAGCTGAGGATCCATCACAATGGTTACAGAATTAATACTTCCTACAGATTGAGGAAGGTATTTCGTCTTTTTTTTCTCATCATTACAAGCTATGACAAGTATCCCTATAAGAATACTTAGAACAATTTTCTTCATATCAAAACCCATTGAACTATTTATACAGCGAATATTGTTCCAAAAATGCTTTTTTGAAATAAATTATATTTTTTTTAACGTAAATAAAAATATGTAAAAATGTAGTTTTGTGTAATTTGTTGATAATGAATGTCTATTATCTTTCAATTTATAAATATCAGAAAGAATAACTATCCTCAAATGAATAATTTTTTGTTCTTAATAAGCGTTAGGCTACGAGGGATTGATAATTTTAAACTTTGCAAAACGCAGAATGAGTGTCTTTTCACCTCCATTCTCAAAGCGTACTTTTGCTTTGCGATCAGTTCCAGTCCCTTCTAATTCAGTAACTGTTCCTTTTCCAAAACGTTCGTGTAGTAAGATATCCCCTACAGTTACTTTAGGGATATCTCCTATGTGTACAGGTTTGGCTTGTTCGGGCTTTTGTAGGCGTAATTTTTTGAGTTCTTCCTCTTTAGGTTTTTTGTAAGTGGGAGGAGGGCTATTAGTGGGTTTCTGTTGGCGCAATTTGCTTTTATCTACAGGTCGTTCAAAAGCATCAAAATTGAGTAAGGGCTTATAGCGGTAGCTTTCTTTGGAGGAGAGATATTCTAGATAACGGTCATCAATCTCATCAATAAATCGACTGGGCTCAGCATCCATTAGTTTCCCCCATCGGTAACGACTTTCGGTATAGGTAAGGAAAGCTTGCTTCTCGGCACGAGTGAGAGCTACATAGAATAAGCGTCGTTCTTCTTCTAGTTCGGTACGTGTATTTTGGCTTAGTGCAGAGGGGAATAAGTCCTCTTCCATACCTACAATGAATACATAAGGGAACTCAAGTCCTTTGGCAAGGTGAATGGTCATCAGGGATACCCGATTATCATCCTCAACTTCCTTGTCTAGGTCAGTGGCGAGAGCTACCTCTTGAAGAAATTCGGTAAGGGAGCCAGTGGCTTCATCTACCTCTTTTTGTCCTTCTACGAAATCACGAATCCCATTGAGGAGTTCTTCAATATTCTGCATACGTTCAATTCCTTCAGGAGTACCATCTTTCTTAAATTCATTTAGGATTCCTGTCCGTTTGGCTATATGCTCAGCAAGGGAAAAAGCATCATAGGACTGAAGCATTATACGGAAGCTCAGAATCATATTGGCAAACTCAATGAGCTTATTGCGAGTATTACTATTAATCCTCAGTCCATAGTCCATCAGTTCTAGATTTTTAATGATGGAGAATACCGGTAACTTAAATTCGTTGGCACAAAGGGTAAGCTTCTCTAAGGTTGTGTCCCCAATACCTCTGGCAGGGAAGTTGATGATACGATTAAGAGCTTCTTCATCGTTTTCATTGACTACCAAGCGGAAATAAGCAAGAATATCCTTAATTTCCTTTCGTTGGTAGAAAGAAAGCCCTCCATAGATACGATAAGGAATATCACGTTTTCTTAAAGCGTCCTCTATAGCTCTGGACTGTGAGTTGGTACGATAGAGAACGGCAAAATCCCCATAGGAGCGCTGGTGTTGCATTGCTTCTTCAAAAATGGAGCTTGCCACAAAGCGTCCTTCATCAGCATCGGTGGGACTACGATGTACCTTAATGGGAGCTCCTTCAGGATTAGCAGTCCATACAATTTTTTCCAGACGGGCTTTGTTATGTTCAATCACATTGTTCGCTGCTTCTACAATATTTTTAGAAGAACGGTAGTTCTGTTCTAAGCGATAGACTCCTACTTTTGGATAGTCTTTCTGGAAATTAAAAATATTATCAATATTTGCCCCACGGAAAGCATAGATACTCTGGGCATCATCACCTACCACACAGATATTCTGGAAGCGGTCAGCCAAAGCACGTACAATTAAGTATTGGGAATGATTGGTATCCTGATACTCATCTACAAGGATATAACGGAAGCGTAGCTGATACTTAGCAAGTACTTCAGGGAATACATTCAGGAGTTCATTGGTGCGTAACAGGAGGTCATCAAAGTCCATCGCACCTGCCTTAAAGCATCGTTCCACATAATTGCGATAGATATCCCCTAATCTGGGTTGCTTTGCCATCGCATCAGCTTCTATCAGTTCGGGAGAATTAAAGTATGCTTTTACTGTAATAAGGTTATTCTTATAAGAAGAAATACGATTGGCTATTTGCTTATACTTATATACATCCTTATCCAGAGCCATTTCTTTGATAATAGTTGCTATAAGCCTTTGGGAGTCCTGCTGGTCATAGATGGTAAAATCTCTTGGGAAGCCAAGCCTATGAGCCTCTTCACGAAGGATACGAGCAAAAACGGAGTGAAAAGTACCCATCCAGAGGTTACGTGCTTCACTTTGCCCTACAATGCGCCCGATACGTTCTTTCATCTCTCGAGCAGCCTTATTGGTAAAGGTAAGCGCGAGGATATTGAACGGATCAACTCCTTGGTGCATTAGGTAAGCGATACGATAGGTAAGCACACGTGTTTTCCCAGATCCTGCTCCGGCAATCACCATTACAGGACCATCCATATGAATTACAGGAGCCCGTTGTGCCTCATTAAGTTCTGCTAAGTACTTCTCCACGGGGTACTAATATTTTGTTTCGAGCTTAATATATTCTAGGAATTCTTTTCTTACAATAGGATCCTGAAAGCGTCCGCCATATTCAGCGGTTACGGTACTACTCTCAATATCTTTAATTCCACGAGAGTTGACACATAAGTGCTTGGCATCAATCACACAAGCGACATCCTGAGTGCCTAGGATACGTTGCATTTCTTGGACGATTTGCATAGTAAGTCGCTCTTGTACCTGAGGACGTCGTGCGAAATAATCTACAATACGGTTCATTTTGGAAAGTCCTAATACTTTTCCATTGGAGATATAGCCCACGTGAGCACGTCCTACAATAGGTAGAAAATGATGCTCACAGGTGGAATAAAGAACAATATTTTTCTCAATGAGCATTTCTCCATATTGGTAGTTATTTTCAAAGGTAGAAGAGCTAGGCTTACGCTTAGGATCCAGCCCTCCAAAGAGCTCCTTTACATAAGCTTTGGCTACACGTAAGGGGGTTCCCTTAAGGCTGTCATCCGTGAGGTCTAGCCCTAGGGTATGCATAATGTCAGTCATAGACTGAGCGATACGAGCTATTTTTTCTTCTTCAGAAAGATCAAAGGCATCAGCACGTAAAGGTGTTTTTGCAGAAGTACTTAGGTGGTTTTCACCAATAAAATCATCAGATGGATTCATTTATTTCTCGTTTGTTTAGGGGACAAAAGTACAAAATAAATGATTAATTACTAGTTATTAATTGTTAATTGTTAATCAGCAATGGTTAATTGCTTGTTTCACAAGGAGAAAAAGTGTGCCTGCGTATGAAATTATTACTTAGGGCTACATAAGTAGTACTTAGTTACTTTGGTAGCTAGTGCATCTAGGTTCATCTGGTCAGAAGCAATGGTTACATCCACCACTTGGTTTTCTTTAGTATGAATAAAAATATTTTGTTCGTCCTTTCGGTAGGCTGTATTAGAGATTTCTCCAGTGAAAACAAAGTAATGAGCTAGTGAAAGAGGAATATCATATTGCTTGGCTACTTTCTGGAGGAGAGATTGTACTTCTTTCTCGGTTACAGGTGTTTTGTAGAGCTTCACACGAAGCAAATCACGGTTAAGAAGCCTGTAACTGAGGTTAGAAAGTACCTTATCATCACTGTATTGCCATTGCTTGAGTCCAGAGATGATATCATAATCATCTAGTTGTGCAAATAACTGCAATGCTTTTGAATCAAAAAGTTCTTTAGTGATATGGTTCTGTACGAAAAATTCCAATGCAGGGGTCATTGGGAGATGTTTTCCCTCCTTATAAAGCTCTTTGACTCGCTCAAGCACCTTAATTAGGAGGAATTCCGCTCCAATACTCGTTTTGTGTAGATATACTTGCCAATACATCAGCCTACGAGCCACCAGAAATTCTTCAATGGAATAAATTCCTTTTTCTTCTACAATTAAGGTGTCATCCTTCACGGTAAGCATTGCAATAATACGTTCGGAGTTGATATTTCCTTCACCTACTCCTGTATAAAAGCTATCTCGCTTGAGATAATCTAGCCTGTCCATATCCAGTTGGCTAGAGACGAGCTGATTCATAAAGGCTTTTGGGTATTTTTTTTGAAAAATTTCAATAGCAATAGAGAGTTTTTCGGGGAAAATACGGTTCAACTCTTGCATAAAAGCCAAGGAAATTTCCTCGTGAGAGATTCCCTCTACAAGGCTGTGTTCCATAGCGTGGGAGAAAGGACCGTGCCCGATATCGTGTAGTAAAATAGCGATGTAAAGCGCTTCTTCCTCTTGGGCAGAGATAGTGATTCGCTTGTGTCGAAGTGTTTGTACTGCTTTCTGCATCAGGTACATACATCCTAAAGCGTGATGAAAGCGTGTATGCTTAGCTCCAGGGTAAACCAAGTGTGATAAGCCCATTTGGGAGATACGCCATAAGCGTTGGAAAAAGGGATGTTCTATTAGGTCAAAGATAAAAGCGTTGGGGATATGAATAAAACCATATACAGGATCATTGATGATTTTTAGTTTGTTACGAGGATTCATTTTTCTTTTTTATCTTTCTGCAAAGGTACGACATTTAACCACAGGAATCAAGTGGTAATTACGTTAAAAATACTATATTTTCTTGTTGTGAATCCTTAAAATATAAAGGATTTTATCACTTTTATTCATAGATAAAGGAGAAAATATCCAAAATTTTATGTTTCTTGTTAGGGGAAAAACAAAGAATTAAGAATACGTTAAACCAAGTAGAAATCCTTGACAAAGGTTGTTTTTTTTGTATATTTGCCTCCTGAATTATCCAAAAAAGCAACAATGAAAATACTCTTAAAAAATGGCAAACTCATTTCTGATCATAAAGTGATGGAAGGAGACTTGTTAATTGAGAATGAACGTATTGCTAAGATAGCATCAGATATATCAGCTAGTGAGGCTTCTCGTGTAATAGACCTTGAGGGAGCCTTAGTAATGCCTGGTGTGATTGATGATCAAGTACATTTCCGAGAGCCAGGGCTTACCCATAAGGCAACTATAGCTACTGAAAGTGCTGCCGCTGTAGCAGGGGGGACCACTACCTTTTTTGAACAACCCAATACACTACCACAGACTACCACTATCTCCCTCTTGGAAGACAAGTTTGCCCTTGCAGCGAGTCATTCGCTAGCCAACTATTCTTTTTTCTTAGGGGGAACGAATGATAATCTAGAGGAACTTAAGCGTATCAATCCACAGAATACAGTAGGAGTGAAGCTCTTTCTAGGCTCTTCCACAGGGAATATGCTAGTGGATGATGAGCATACATTGGAACAGATTTTTAGAAATGTCTCTACAGTGATAGCTACTCACTGTGAGGATGAGCAAACGATTCGCGAGAACTTAGCTCACTATTTGCAAAAGTATGGTAATGAGATTCCTATGCATATACACCCTCTCATTCGTAGTGCAGAAGCTTGTTACCTTTCTTCTTCACGAGCCATAGCATTGGCTAAGCAGGCAGGCGCTAGGTTGCACATCTTCCATCTCTCTACAGAACGAGAGACAGCTCTTTTTGACCCAAATATTCCTTTGGCAGAGAAAAGAATTACCGCAGAGGCGTGCATTCATCATCTATGGTTTTCAGATGAAGATTATGCTAGAAAAGGGGCTTTTATCAAGTGGAATCCAGCAGTAAAAACCCAAGCAGACCGTGAGGGTATCTGGAAAGCTCTCTTGGAAAACCGTATAGATGTTATAGCTACAGACCACGCCCCTCATACCCTAGAAGAAAAACGCCAAACAGATTACCTCAAGACACCTTCAGGAGGGCCACTTGTACAGCACGCATTGGTAGCCGCTCTGGCAATGTTCAAGCAGAGGAATATTCCAGTGGAACGCCTTGTAGAGAAGATGTGTCATAACCCAGCTATTCTCTTTAGAGTTGCCGAAAGAGGCTTCCTCAGAGAGGGATATTTTGCTGATATTGCTTGTGTAAGGGAACATACACCTTGGCAGGTATCTTCTGAGAATATCCTTTACAAATGTGGCTGGTCTCCCTTTGAAGGAACCGTATTTGACCATCAAGTAATATATACATTTGTCAATGGTCATTTGGTATATGACCACGGAAAGCTCTTTACCGAAACTAAAGGTAAGAGAGTAATTTTTAATAATATTTAATAGATAATTCTTGAAATCAATTTCTTTAGCTGTTTCACAGGTAGAGAGGATAACCCCTGAAGCAGTCAAAATTTCTTTCATTATTCCTCAAGATAAGAAAATAGCCTTTGATTTTTTTGCAGGGCAGTATATTACACTGCAACAGACACTCAATAACGAGTCTGTACGTAGGGCTTATTCTATTTGTTCTTCTCCATATGAAGAGGAACTGAGTGTGGCTATTAAGCAGTTACCACAAGGAAAGTTCTCTACTTATGCTTGCCAAGAGTTACAGGCTGGTGATATACTAGAGGTATTTCCTCCAGAAGGAAAATTTGCTTATATTCCAGAGATTTCCCCTGAGGATCTGGCACTTTTTGCAGCAGGGAGTGGCATTACTCCTATGCTAAGTATCATCAGGGTAGCTCTACAGAAAAACACCTCGAAGATTCTTTTGCTATATGGGAATAAAAGCCCTCAGACAGCAATGTTTCTTTCTGAGATAGAAGCTCTTCGTGAGCAATATCCAGATCGCTTATTTGTACAATATGTCTATAGTAAATCTCACGAGAAAGGAGCTTTATTTGGTAGGATAGACCCCGCAATGGTACATCATTTGCTTAAGAGCCAATATGCCTCCATTGATTTTGGGCGTTTCTATATCTGTGGTCCCGAACAGATGGTTGCTAGTGTGAAGCAAGAACTTCTTTTGAGCTATGATAAGAAAAAAATTCATACAGAGCTCTTTGCTACAGAGAATACCCCAAAAAAAGAATATAAGGGAACAACAGACATTACAGTTCGCCTCAATGGACAGGAACGAGTCTTTACTATTGAACGCAAAAAAGATATCCTTAGTGAGCTACTCAAGCAAGGGTTAGAGGTCTCTTATTCTTGTCTTTCGGGAGTATGTAGTAGCTGTATAGGTAAAGTAACCCAAGGAGGGGCAGATATGGATAAAAATCAGGTTCTCTCAGAGGAAGAAGTTGCTAAGGGCTTGATACTCACTTGCCAATCACACCCTACCTCTCAGGAACTTACCCTAGAATTTGATTATTAAAAAATAGATTGATGACTTATAGAAAAATTTTTCAAATAGCGTGTATCATAGCTCCTTGCGCTGTATTTGCTCAGCGTACAGCCTACTATACACATCCTAATGCTTCCTTAGAGAAAGCCATTAACCTGTATCATCAAAAGCAGTATAAGGCTTCTCAGTATCTTCTTCTTCAACAGCTCCAACAGGTATCCGACGCCTCTACTCAAGAAGCATGTAAGTATTATATTGCTTCAGCTGCAATTCATTTAGGACAGACAGGAGCTAATGACCAGATGGAGCAATACCTTAAGGAATATCCTGCATCTCCTTATGCTACCAATGCTTATCTGCAGATAGGCGATTATTACTTCACCAAAGGAGATACTAAGCGTGCCATTGCTTGGTATGATAAGGTGAATATAGGGGCTCTTTCTGCTTCTGAAAAAGAAAAATTCTCCTTTCAATATGGCTATGCGCTCTTTGCTCATGGGGATAAAGAAACCGCTCAACAGTATCTCTCAGAGGTACAACATTCTAAAACTTATGGAAAGAAAGCTGCTTATTACCTAGGCTATATTGCCTATGATGCCGATGATTATCAAAAAGCTAATGAATTCTTTCAGCAAGTAGGGGAGGAGAAAGAATTAAACAAAAACCTATCTTACTATCAAGCCGATATGAACTTCAAACAAGGAAATTTCCAAAAATCCTTGGAGGAAGGGCTTGCTCAGTTGAAGAAGGCAACTCAACCACAGTATCGTTCCGAGATTAATAAAATTATAGGAGAGAGTTATTTTAACCTTAAAGCTTATGATAAGGCAATTCCTTACTTAGAAGCTTATAAGGGAAAAGATGGTAAATATACCAATACTGACCTCTATTACTTAGGTTATGCTTACTATAAACAAGGAGATTACCTTAAGGCGATAGGACAATTTAATCAAATTATTGATGGTAAAAATCAGGTTGCACAGAACGCTTATTATCATCTGGCAGAGTGCTACCTTAAGACCGACCAAAAGCAACAAGCTCTCAATGCTTTTCGTAATGCTTCTCAGATGGATTTTTCTGATCAGATTAAGAAAGATGCTCATCTGAATTATGCCCGCCTAAGCTATGAGATAGGGAATGCCTATGAATCGACCCCTGCTGTTATACAATCCTATCTGGATACTTACCCAGGAGATCATACCCAAGAACTTCGAGAGCTTTTGGTTGATTCATATATCACTTCGGGAAACTTCCGTGAAGCCATCACCTTGCTAGACAAAAACTCCTCAGCTGATGATAAGACTTATCAGAAAGTTGCCTTCTTTTATGCTTTACAACTTTATAGTGATGGCTTGTTCCAAGAGGCACTTACCTATTTTCAAAAAGCTCAAGAGAAGTCAG
Organism: uncultured Capnocytophaga sp.; assembly: GCF_963525585.1. Classification (NCBI taxonomy): domain Bacteria; kingdom Pseudomonadati; phylum Bacteroidota; class Flavobacteriia; order Flavobacteriales; family Flavobacteriaceae; genus Capnocytophaga; species uncultured Capnocytophaga sp. The sequence goes on from NZ_CAURLX010000006.1 coordinate 36,257, forward strand.
ATGCTCTTCTTAAAGCACGAGCTACTTATTGGGCTGCAGAAACTCATTATCAGCTACATCACTATAAAGAAGCACAAAAAGATTTCCAAGATTTCTTAAAGATGGATAAGAAAACAGTGCCAGAGTATGCCAATGCTTATTATGGATTGGGATATACACTTTTTAACCAAAAAGAATATGCTTTGGCAGCAGAGAACTTCACCAAATATATAGCAATGGACCCACCTCAGCCTCGCCTTACAGATGCATACCTAAGGCAGGCTGATAGCTATTTTGCTACAGGTAAGTATTGGCCTGCCCTTGAGGCTTATGATAGGGTAGTAACCCTCCATCAAGGGCAAATGGACTACGCTTCTTTTCAGAAAGCTATCAGCTATGGTATTGTGGATAGAGTACCCAAGAAAATAGAAGAACTCACTGCTTTTATCAAAAATTATCCTGAATCCAATCTTCGTCAGGATGCAATTTATGAATTAGCAAATACCTATGTAAGTCAAGGAAATACAGAAAAGGCTACTTCTTTGTATCAGCAATTACAAACACAATATAAGGAAGGGACTTATACTGCTCGAGCAATGCTTAGAGAAGGGCTGATGTTCTATAATAAAAACCAAAACCAGAAAGCTCTTGATCTTCTTAAGAAAGTAACTGAAAAATTTCCTAATACACCTGAAGCCCTGCAAGCGGTGAGTACAGCTAAGAATATCTATGTAGAGATGGGTAAGGTGGAAGAATACGCCTCTTGGGCTAAGAAATTAGGCTATGTAAATGTTTCTGATAATGAACTAGAAACAGCTGCTTTTGAAGCTGCTGAGCGAAAGTACTTACAACACCAGCAAGCTGAAGCCAAAGTGGCTCTTGAGAAATACCTCAAGGAATATCCTCAAGGAATCAATCTTCCTCAAGCTCGATTCTATCTTGCTCAGCTTTATTATGAAGGAAATGAAAAAGCAAAAGCTCGCCCTCTCTATGAAAAAATCTTACAAGACCCTCGTAATGAATATGCTGAACAAGTATTAGTAAGGCTTAGTAACATTTATCTTGAAAAAGGAGAGAATCAAAAGGTACTTCCCCTCTTACAGGAAATAGAAAATACGACTTCTGTACCCCAGAATACAATATTTGCTCGCTCTAACCTGATGAAGATTTATCATCAGGAAAAGCAATATCCTCAAGTGATTACCTATGCTAAAAAACTATTAACAGAAAAGAACATAGATAATCGCCTCAAGAGTGATGCTCAAGTGATGATAGCCCGAGCCTATATTGCTACAGGGAATGAAGCAGAAGCTGAGAAGCAATATGCTCTCCTGAAGAAAACAGCTACTGACGCTCTAATGGCTGAGACACTTTACTATGAAGCTTATTTTAAAAATAAAGCAGGACAATACAAAAAATCCAATGAAGTGATTCAAAAATTGGCTAAAGAATATGGTGGGTATAAGGAATTCTCAGCTAAGGGATTGGTAGTAATGGCTAAGAATTTTTATGGGCTTAAAGACCTCTATCAAGCGAATTATATTCTTAATAGTGTTGTGGAGAACTTCAAAGACTATCCAGAAGTTGTAGCACAAGCTAAAGAAACCTTAACTCAGATAAAATCTCAAGAAAATAAAAATTCTAAATAGAAATGAAAAGAACCTATATACTCTCCTTATCCTTTTTTTTCTGTATTTCTGCTACTTATGCACAGAATGATAAGCTAGGAACTATTTCGGTGGATATTGTGAAGCCTTATACTCCTACTATTGCCGATGTGCAAAAATCTGTAGAGGAAACACCTAAGAAGGATTCTGTAACAATCACTAAGAAAAAAATTACCTATACGATTCATTCTGTTCCTGTTGCTTCTACCTTTGTTCCAGAGAAAGGGAAGGCAGTACGAGTGAATACAGCTCAACAACGTGATACTCTCTATCATTCTTATTTGGCTCTTGGAGCAGGAAACTATACATCATTTTTAGCAGATGCCTTTGTAGCAGTTCCTTTAAGTGCCTCCTCAGATTTTTCGGTGGATCTCCAGCATCATTCATCTCAAGGGAAGATTAAGGAAGTTCCTTTGGATACCGATTTTGCTAATACACAAGCTCAAGCAGCTTATCGATATGGAAATTCACAATATCAATTAGGAGCTATAGCAGGAATTAACCATCGTTTTCTACATTGGTATGGAGTAGAGGATAAAAGCTTTTTGTCTATTGAAAATTCATTAAAACAGAATTATCTTAGTGGAGGGCTTTCGGCTTATTTTTCCTTGAATAATAGTATCTTTAAGGGAGCTGATTTTTCTGTGCAAGGAATAAAAGATGATTTCAGCAGTGGAGAAACACACTTGCAATTGAAGCCTTCTTTCCTTTGGAACTTCAATGAACAGCAAGCAGTCAAAGCACGTCTGGACTTGGATTACCTACAAGGCTCTTTTGCTAATGGGTTCTCAGTATCAGACAAGATAGACTATAAAGTTGCTTTATTAGGGATAAAACCAGCATATCAGTTTTCTAATGAACTTTTCTCAGGAAGGTTAGGACTGGGAGCTTATTATTTGAAACAAAATAGTGCAGGTTCTGGAGCTTTTAAGCTCTTCCCAGATCTTGAACTTGCTTATGATGCTTTAGGTGATGGACTTATTATCTATGGAGGAATTACAGGAGACCTTAAGCAGGTTACCTACCGAGAAAAGACACTAGAAAACCCTTATCTGTCTCCTAATCAGAACATACAGCCTACCTATACTCCTTATCATATTTTCTTAGGAATCAAAGGAGCTCTTACACAAGGATTTTCCTATGATGTAAATGTATTCTATGATCGTGTAGAAGGGCTTCCTCTTTTCCAAGCAAATGAGAAACTTTCTCTTACTCAATACAAGACCTATCAGTATGATAATACATATAAGCTTCTTTATCAGGATGTTATGCGGTATGGAATTCAAGCAAATTTGTTAGGAAAAATATCAGACCAATTTACATTGGATTTTTCTTTGCAAGCAATGGATTTTTCTATGGATAAGAATGCAGAACAGCCTTGGAATATTCCTTCTTTTACTACAGGACTCACTGCTTATTACCAGCTGATTCCTAATTGGAATATAGGAACTACACTTTTTTATGTGGGTGAGCGCAAAGACCTTAAGCATACTTTGGCAACATCTCCTAAGGAGGAAGTAACTCTCAAGGGCTTTTTCGATTTGAATTTTTCTACCGATTACACATTCCTTAAGCGTTGGACGGTTTTTGTAAACTTTAATAATGTTACAGGAAAACACTATGAACGCTGGACAAACTATCCTGTACAAGGGTTTCAAGTGTTAGGAGGACTCAAATATCGATTTAATGTGAAATAAATAAAAGAGGCTATCTGAAAAGGATAGCCTCTTATTTTATTTGTTAAAAGCTTTCTATACAAGAATGCGAGTACCACTGGCGGTGATTTTATCATCTAGATAGAAATCTATACGACCGAGGTTAATTCCATAACACCCAACCTGATTGACAAGGATTTCACGCCTACTTTTATTCTTAACAATGACAGGCTCACTGAGGAAAGTATGAGTATGCCCTCCTATGATAAGGTCTGTGTCATAGGTTCTTTCAGCCAGTTGCAGGTCACATACTTTGTCGGTACGATACTTGTAGCCAATATGAGAGAGGCAGATGATAATATCACATTTCTCTGTTTTACGTAATCGAGTTTCCATATCTATAGCAATTTCTATAGGGTCAAGGTATTTGGTCTCTCCATAAAGTTCCTTGGTAACAAGTCCTTTAAGTTCTACTCCTACTCCATAAACACCTATACGTACTCCATCTACCACGAAAACTTTGTAAGGGAGTGTTTTTCCCTCAAGAATGGTATTTTTGAAATCATAATTAGAGCAAATAAAATCAAATTTAGCAAAAGGAAGTTTTGCTAAAAGTCCTTCCATTCCATTATCGAAGTCATGGTTCCCTAAAGTAGCAGCATCATACTTAAGCATAGACATCAGTCGGAATTCCAGCTCTCCTCCATAATAGTTAAAATAAGGTGTTCCTTGAAAGATATCCCCAGCATCAAAAAGCAAGGTATTGGGGTTCTCCTTACGTACTTGTTCGATCAGAACAGCACGCCTAGCCACCCCTCCCTTATCAGGATAATGAGGATCATCAATAGGCAGAGGGTCTATATGGCTGTGAGTATCATTAGTATGGAGAATCGTAATGTGCTTCTTATGATTCTTCAGAGGGTTTTTCTTGTCATAAGCAAAAGAAGTACCTCCTAATCCTATTAGGAGTGCTCCAGCACTTATATTCTTAACAAAGTTACGTCTTTTCATCTTATTCTTTGAGTGTGAATCGGTGGTCTGTTCTGAAATCTAGAGTATCTACTTTCTTTAAATAGTTCAGTAGGGCATCCCTACATTCGTAATTGATATAGGTAGAGCTTAATCCTTTTGAGAAGAAGTTCATTCTATCACCTCCATTATAGAGATAATCATAAGTACATACGAAATAGCGTTTTTTGCGCTGTACAGGTTTTTTATTTACCAAAAAACTTATAATTTCTCCCTTTTTATCAATAGTGAGTTCTACTTGCTTGGAGATAGGATGGGGGTACTTGGTGTCTATAAGGTATTTGGCAAGCTCATATAGGGTATCTCCAGTGAGTTCTACCACTACGAGTTGGTTCTCAAAAGGCATAATTTGGTATATCATACGCGTGGTTACCTCTCCTTTAGGAATTTCTGTGCGGATTCCTCCCCAATTGAACATAGCAAAGTCAATATGTCGCTTACGGATTTTTAGGAAATAAGGGTCTGCTTCCTCATAGATAGCATCAGCCATAAAATTTCCTATAGGCATATTCAGGGCGGAAATTTCCTTAATCATCGTTTCCTTATTATAGGCAAGTACCTTATCCAGATATTTGTTCAAGTGGTAACGGAAAGGCGATAGATAGTCCATAATAACCTCATCTTCTTGAGTTTCTTTGGTAATCTCAAGCTGTTCTCCTTGAATGGTATGAGTGAAATAACTTTTTGATTTGCAAGAGGATAATGCTAAAAACAGTAGAAACATCCCTCCAAAAAATTTTTTCATAAAAATGTTTTAGTTTCAGGGCGCAAAATTAATAAATATTTATTACATTTGCAGAGAATTCTTTATAAAAATTATTTTGAAAATATTTAAGAATATAGCCATATCTCGTCGCATACGCAAGAACCTTAAGAAACAGGCTACCAACCTCAATGGAAAGAAGTTACAGGTACAGCGTGTAGGATGTATTGTGGATATAGAAGAAATTTCAAAGGTAGATTTCTTAAAAGATTTTATAAAAAGCTACGGAATAAATTCTGAAAATTATGTAATTCTGGGATATCAGGATAAGGGCTCCGATATTCAAATAGAAGGAATACCTCTTTTTTCTTGGAAGGATATTAATTATTCGGGAAATATTCGTAATTATCACGCTGATCGCTTATGGGAACTGGAGTATGATTTGCTTATTAATTGTTTCTCAACCCCCAAGCTACCCTTGCTTTTACTTTCTTCAGGAGTAAAAGCTAAGTTACGGATAGGACTTGCAGGGATTGATCTTGTATATAATGATATTATCATACAAGCACCCCTGAATGATGGAATAACTTTTATCCAAGAGGCAAAAAAAATAATAAAAACTATAGAATGAAAAAATTACAAGGAACGGGCGTAGCACTAATTACACCTTTCAGGTCAGATACCTCTGTAGATGTGCAAGCCCTTGAGCAATTAGTCCATTTCCAGATAGAGAATGGAATTGATTATCTGGTGGTATTAGGAACCACAGCTGAAACTCCTACATTAACTTTCCAAGAGAAAGAGCTCGTTAAGCAAACAGTAAAGCGTGCCAATGCAGGACGATTACCTATGGTGTTAGGTGTAGGAGGAAATAATACCCAAGCAATCATTGAACAAATAAGAGAGGTAAGCACAGAAGACTATCAGGCAATCCTTTCCGTGTCTCCTTATTATAATAAGCCTACTCAGGAGGGAATCTATCAGCATTATAAGGCGATAGCTCATGCTACTGAACTTCCTATCCTGCTATATAATGTTCCTTCTCGTACAGGAAGTAATATTGAGTATCAGACTACTTTGCGATTAGCTAGAGAAGTGCCTAATATTATAGGAATTAAGGAAGCCTCTGGGAATATAATGCAAGTAATGCATTTGTTACAAGGTAGGCCAGAAGGCTTTCTGGTCATCTCAGGGGATGATCCTACTGCTCTTCCTACCACTTTATTAGGAGGAGATGGCACAATCTCTGTTCTTGGGCAAGCTTTTCCTAAGCTATATACCGAAATGATTAATGCAGCTCTAGAGCAACAGAATCAACGAGCTAACGCTATTCATTACCAGTTATTGGAAGCAATGGAGCTTATCTTCAAAGAAGGGAATCCTGTAGGGATTAAGTCGCTCCTTTCTATTATGGGAATAATAGAAAGCTCACAAGTACGATTGCCCTTATGTAATGCCTCAGAAGGCTTAAAAGAGGCTCTTAGGACTTTTCTAGCTAAGATGAAATAATAAATAAAAAAACAACTGTAAAAATGCAATGAGAATTACACTCATTGCATTTTTATTTGTGAAGCTAGCAAATAAATTACAGCCATACGGATAGCCACTCCATTCTCTACCTGATCAAGAATAATAGACTGTTTGCCATCAGCTACTTCGCTAGTGATTTCTACTCCTCGGTTAATAGGACCTGGGTGCATAATAATGATTTCCTTATCTAATTCATCAAGTATTTGTTGGGTAAGCCCATATTGTTGTACATATTCTCTTGTAGAAGGAAAATAAGGAATATCCAAGCGTTCGTTCTGAATGCGTAGCATATTAGCCACATCGCACCAAGCCAAGGCTTTTCTGAGGTCGGTTTCTACTTTTACACCAAGCTCGTGTATATATTTGGGGATAAGCGTACGAGGTCCACAAACGGCGACCTCTGCACCTTGCTTATGTAGGGCAAAGATATTTGATAGGGCTACTCTGGAATGAAGAATATCCCCTACAATCACTACTTTCTTCCCTGCAACACTTCCCAATCGCTCACGAATAGAATAGGAGTCCAGAAGGGCTTGAGTGGGGTGTTCGTGAGCACCATCACCTGCATTCACAATGGGTACTTTCACGTGTTGAGAAAGGAAAACTCCTGCTCCTGGATTGGGATGGCGCATCACAACCATATCCACTTTCATAGCAAGGATGTTATTGACGGTATCAATGAGTGTTTCTCCTTTTTTAACAGAAGACTGTGCTGCGGAGAAATTAATCACATCTGCTGAAAGACGTTTTTCCGCTAACTCAAAGGACAGGCGAGTACGCGTACTATTCTCAAAAAATAGATTAGCAATGGTAATATCTCGAAGGGAAGGCACCTTCTTGATAGGGCGATTAATCACTTCCTTGAACTGATCAGCTGTGGTGAATATCAGTTCTATATCCTCAGGGGTGATGTATTTGATTCCTAATAAATGATTGACGCTTAACTGGCTCATAGGTGTAATATTTCAGTGATTAGTAGGCTTATAATTTATTTCTTCTCTATCAGATATACAGCATCTTCACCGTCTTGATCAGCCCAATGAACAACTACTCGTTCTTTATTGATAGCATCCACCGCTTTTCCTATATAATCGGGTTGGATAGGGAGGTCTCTACTGAAGCGACGGTCTATTAGTACTAAGAGTTCTACTTTGGTTGGGCGTCCAAAAGATTGTAAAGCGGTAAGAGCTGCACGAATACTTCTTCCGGTGTAAAGAACATCATCTATGAAGACAACTTTCTTATCTTCCACAAGGAAAGGAATATCGGTCGTATTGGCAACTAAGGGCTTTTCTCCTCTACGGAAATCATCACGGAAGAAAGTGATATCCAGTGCTCCACACTGGATTCCTTTTACATTGTACTCCTGAGAAAGCATATGTACCAAGCGTTGTGCTAGGAATATGCCTCGTGGCTGTAATCCAATGAGAACAGCTTCAGAGAAGTCTGTATGATTCTCTATTAGCTGGCACGCTAAACGGTGAAGAATAACGTGCAGTTCATTGGTGTTTAATAATTGTTTTCCCTCCATAAGATATGATTTTAAGCTGTTATGTTCTTATAAAAAATACTTCTCTTGATTGTTCTTTCCTGATAAAGAATAGAGCAAAAGAAAAAGTATCTATGATGACACTGAATTTTTTGTTTTCAGTAAGTTTTTTTACCGTGGGCTCATTCTCTGGTGAATGAGGACTTACCCATACTAATACACTGTCGTTATGCATCTGAGCGGTGAGTTCCTCAGGGGAAGGAAAATCACTTATATGATGTATAAAGAGCATATCTTTCTTCCCATTAGGGGTGTTATCAGTAAGTGGTTTAGGGAAAAAAATAGAAAAATCCTCCTGTTCACTGTATATTTTTATACTTTTAGGATTAAAATATGCTAATAAACGTAGAATAAACTGCCCTTTTTTCTCAGAAATGCCTTTTGGGTAGTTCTTAGATGGTTTTTTTTGAGAATTATAGAAGCATTGAGTAACTAAATTGTAAACAAAAGGAGAGTGAACCCCGTGCTCGGAGGTCGATTTCCATAAGAAAGATAAATATTTTCCTAGTAAAGCCATTAGTGTTCTCCTTTAGACTGTATTTTTTCTTCGATAAGGTCTGTTTCTTCACTTTTTATGCCTCGAATAGGGGTAGGGGCAATCTCTTTTTCTTCTTCAGGAAAGATGTCTTCCTTACGGGAGAGCATCTCCTCGCCACGCCAATTAAAGTTGGGAAAGCGCACTTCCTGCTTACTAATCTTATTCTCAGGATAGATGCCTCCTTCCACATCGGTATAGAAGATCACTTCTTCTATTTGCTGGTTGGTATCAAAATTTAAACGAATACGACTACACTTGGACTTATTAATTCCTACAAGCTCTTGCTGGTCATTATAAGCATAGTAGATAACTTCTGTATTCTGATACAGATTCACATTATTAAGCTTGTTCTCAAGAAATTTTCCCTTTAGGGTTTTCCCTTTCACTTGGTTGTAGCCTGTACCAAGGGAGTCCTTTTCGATTAAAAAAGCATTATCAAATACCTTTAGGGAATCCAGTTTTTCAGTTTGCGCATTAGCGAGTAAATGGATGTGGTCTCCTGTCATTTGGCTCTTGCCACTCCATACAATGGGCTTCCCGATAAGCTGTGTAAGCCCTGTAGATTGTTCGGAGTGGATAGAATCACACTTGCCTTGAATATCTGTTTTGTATATACGAGCATTAGGATAAGCACGAATTACCCGCTGTCCCACCTTTCCGGTTACCATAATTCGCTTGGCGTGAATGTAGATAGAATCTTTCCCCTTTTCTACTTCGCTAATTACCAGTGCTCTTTTGGTGATATACATAGAATCTTTTGCCTTATGTACCTCTCCATAATGCCCTTTGACGAGGGTTTTATTAATTGTATCTCGGATAATAATATGATTGGTAGCCGAAGCAAAATTCTTGAATTTGTCGAAGTAGAGGCTATCACCTGTAAGGATTTTATGGTCATAATCTATCCGAGCTTTGTCCATAAAATAACCCTGTTCTCGCTTGGAATCATAGAATCCTTTTTCTCCATAAGCGATATAGTCCTTACCTGTAACGGTTGTAGGACCAAACATATAGATATGCCCCGTAGTGTGATAGTAATCCAAGGTAAGGGAATTAACCTCGAAGTCAGCATTGGTAATTTTTACCTGTGAAGTGAATTGGCTCTTTTTGGGAGTAACATAGTAGCGTCCTTCTCGGCTGGTGAGTACATTCTCCTCATCACTTATTTTTCCATAGTTCAGGTAGTAAGCCTCCTGTTTATTGCGATCAAAGAAGAGTTCTTGGGTCTCGAGGGTCATTTTTTCATTGCGAAGCTGTACATTTTCCCTTGCCAAAGCCACTTTGGTATCTCCATTATATTCTATATAGTTGCTATTCATCTTCAGGGAGTCTCCTTGTTGGATAAAAACATCTCCAAAGGCTTTCACTTGGTTGGTTTTTTGGTATAAAACAGCTACTTCGCACCAAATATCCATTCCTTGGTGGCGGAACTGTACTTTTCGGTCATTATCAGAATTAAAAATTGTAGCCCCAGGATATTTCACATTATCAATAGTGAGTGTTCCTGCATAGACAATCTCTATCTGCTGTTTGGCTTGACCTAGTACATTCCCTCCTGACAACAAAAAAAATAAGAGGATAAGGAAAAAATATAATTTACGCATAAGTAATGATATGCTTATAGGAATTTTTTGCAAAGATAATTATTTTTGCTGATTAATAATATTTTTTTTCCTCTTTTCTTCGTTATTCCTCGCTATTGCTACTCTCTTGGTACCACTGGGCATACTTTACATAAGCATTAGCGATACGGTTTATTTCTCCTTCGGTGAGTTCGGGAGAGATATCCTTAATTTTTTTGGCGGGTACCCCTGCCCATACTTCGCCTGTGCCTATATGAGTACCTTTGGTAACTACGGCACCTGCTGCCACGATGGAGTTACTCTCCACTATACACCCATCCAAGACGATGGCTCCCATACCGATAAGTACATTGTCCTTAAGGGTACATCCGTGTATGATGGCATTATGCCCTATAGAGACATTGTTGCCGATAGTGGTAGAGGTTTTTTGATAGGTACAATGTACCATCACATTGTCCTGTATATTTACCTTGTTGCCAATGACAATAGCATTCACATCGCCCCGAAGGACAGCGTTGTACCATATACTACAGTCCTCACCAAGGCTCACCTCCCCAATGAGGACGGCAGTCTCGGCTATAAATACGTTTTTTCCTATAATAGGGGCTTTCCCCCTAAGTTCTCTTATGATAGGCATATGCTATTATGTTTGTTAGTTACGATATATTATTCCTCTATAATACCTAATTTTTTCATTAGGAAAGTTGCGTTTTTGTTCTTGCATATTCCATCTCGTAGCTTGTAATCGAAGGTGAGTTCCCCTTTACTGATTTCAGACTCAAAGCATTTGTTTTGCAAGAGCTCAGGATAATGATTTGTTAGGTTACACACTTCGATATCGTGAGTAGCGAGCACCCCTAAAGCTTTGAGCGAAAGTAGCTTCTCGATGATTTTAATAGTTCCGTGTTGCTTGTCTTCGGAGTTCGTACCTCTGAGCACTTCATCGAGGAGGACAAAACAGCGCTCACGTTGTAGGGTATCCACGATTTGTTGAATACGGTTGATTTCAGCAAAGAAGTACGACTTACCATCACTTAGGGAGTCTGATAAGCGCATAGAAGCCAACAAACGTAATGGGTGTACTACTGCCTTACGCGCACATACAGGCAAACCTACTAAAGTAAGTAGCATATTGACCCCTAAGGTACGCAAAAAAGTACTTTTCCCAGACATATTGGAGCCTGTAAGTAGAACAAAAGCCTGCTCACTGAGGGCTATATCATTGGTAATGCGCTCTTCTTTACGGATAAGCGGGTGACCTACGCTCTCAAAGGTAACCTTATACTCTTGGTTGAGTGTAGGATAGGCAAATTCAGGGTGGTTATAACTAAAGTTAGCAAAGCTACAAAGCACCTCAGTGTCAGCGACAGACTCTAACCATTGAGTAACTTCTCCTCCGTGAAGGGCTTTCCACTGAAGTAGGCTACCATATCGGTGGAGGTGATAGAAGGTAAGTACATTTAAGGGGATAGACACGAGGATATTCGCGACACTGTCCAAATCATCTAACAGGCGGGAAAGCTGGGATATATGGCTACTCGCTTGCTTATTTTTATCAGGAAATCGCCTCTCTACCTGTGCAATGCACTCTTTGAAAGCATACAAGATGGCATAAGTGCGCTCAAAACCTAGTTTTTCTTGAGAGATACGATTCATAAAGGTAAAAAAGACCACCAAATGCACAGAGATTAGCAATTTAGCAAGTACCGTAGCACCCTCATAGTTCCCTACATAACCTAACAAAACGCTTATGACAAGCAAGATAGGTGATAGGATAATGAACACACGGGTAAGCTTACTAAGCCTTTTTGCGGGTGCGTTTGCCCATTGGCGTAGCTTAGTATAGAAATCCTCACTGTCGTCGATTTGTTGGGCGTATGCCATAAAGGTTTGTCTCCAATCTAGGTCAGGAGTAAGGGCTTGGATTTGGGCTTGAGTCTGTGTAATTTTATCGGTAGAGGGGTGAAGCAAACGCTCAGCTAAGAGCTTTCTGCCTAAGAAGGTATGAGTACGATTAATATACTGATAGAGTGAGCGCTCACCAAGTATATCCAAATCATAGGCGTAAGGGTGGTTATCTTCCTCAAAGGCTTTGCCGTTGTCAGCAAAAAAGGTGTGATGCGTCAGGAAGTCTATTTCTTGCTCATTAATGCGTATCTTTGCTTTGGCAATAGCCCTGAGAGTGCTTATTTTTTTATGCCTTACCACCAGCAGAAGAAATAAAACAATAGCAAGCAGAGAAGCTACAGCCATTATAAGGGACGGTTCCTGAATAAGGTAATATACCAAAGCTATGATACCCCCCATCACAAGAAGTCGTAACAGCCCCATACGATTGTATTGGGCATTAAGGCTATTATATTCTTTTTGGGCTGAAGCTAAGCTTTCATTATACGTAGGTATCATATCTTGGGCTATTAATATATTAAGGTTGAATCAATCTTGTTTTTTTATACTATTGTTATTTGTAGGCTATCTGTTACTCCTTTTATTTTGTCTTAAATCTTTCTGGAGCTTCTAAATATACTTGCATCACCTCCTCATAGCGCTCATAGCACCGGTTTACAAAGGCTTGTATTTTGGGCTTTAGCGCTTCAAGGGTACCTTTCGCTTCAAATTCTTCATAGGTACATCCTTCGTGACCTGTTACCAAATACCCTAATATATCTACCTCATTATCTATATATTGGTAAAGTAAACAAAGGTCTAATAGGTCTATATCCTTTTCGTTTAGATATTTTTCTTTCCAAAGGAGCGAAAGATATTTTTCATACGGATAATTATCCCCTTTGTACTTACTACAATAGTCTTCTTTTATGATATTTGCTATTTCTTCTCTATCTATTAGGCGTGCTCGGTAATCTTCATAAAGTTGGTTGATGAATGTATCTATCTCAGAGTAGGCGGTATGATAGAATTTGTTGAAGATACTTATGAGCTGGCTCACATTATCAAACTCTTTACTCTCATAAACGCTTAGCTCATCAGTAGCTATACACAAGGCTTCGTAATCACAACGCAGGTAATTCCTCCACACGGTGAACCTTTTCAGGTGCGTTTCGGTTTCGAAATCCACCACTACGCCCTGGTTATCCTCCCCGAAAAACCTCAGGTTCTCTTCGGGGATTTTCTTTTCAAGCACTTCTTTTATAAAGGATTCTACATCAATCATAGATAAGGGTTTTATTAGGGGACAAATACATCATAGATAATAACTTCCTTGACCCCATCGTTCATATAGCAGGAAAGCGCAAGTATTAGGTCACTTCTTCCCTCTTCTTTTGTCCAGAAGGGAATATATACATCAAGGCTCTTTTTCTCCTCAATGAAGCAACTTTCTGCTAAGTCAAATGCTTCATCAGGCAAAGGGATTATTTTATAAGGATACCAATTGATTGTATACGCCAAATCCTCCACAAGGATATCGCCATTTTGCCCCTTGCGCTCTATAGAGGCGTAATCGTCAATAGAAATATGATACACCAATTCCTTAATGATAGGAATAAAAGTACTCAGTTCCAAGCTCATATAATGTATGGTTATCTCACGAATGATTATTCACCTGCTTTGCCCCCTTCTAACTTATTGCCTTTTTTACTCAAAACAGCTTGCGCTAAGCGTTGCTTGTTAGCGTTATGCGTGTCTTCTATCAGTTTGTTAAGTAAGTTGATAAAACTTTTACTTTCTTCTGTTGGAGTAAGCAAGTTGGTAGCAAAAGCATATTTTGTTAGTACCTTATATAAGTTATTAGTTGCTTTTTTTACTTCTTTGAAACTTACAAAAGTGTTTGCTAGCTGGCTTTCTGCTCGTCCTTCCGATAGGTTTTGGTAGGCTTTGTTATTGTTTTCTAATGCGGTGAGCGATTCTGACAGCCCTAAGGTATCTATATGCGCTTTATTCTCAGGCTTATTCAGGTCGTTAATCATACTACTGATAAACTGCGTTTTGGTACGCACAGGCAAGGACTGCACTCCTATATAATTCTTACATACATCATAAAGAATTACCGAAGCCTCTTTCTTGGTGCGGTCAGCATTATTACGACCTACCTTAAAGGAAGAGAGCAGGAATACAGATAGCTTACTCCTTTCCTTATCAATCGATGCTAGTTCTTTGGTCTCTTTGCTTATATAGCTCTGACCGATAATTTCCGTTAGTAGCTCAGATTGCTTTTTGAGCCCAGAAAGAAGCTCAGGTTTTACACCTATTTTCTCTGGGGTTGTCTTTTCAATCAAACTAATAGTAGCTTTGATGAACTGAGCGTACTCTCCTATGCTTAGCTTTTCAAGCCTAACAACTTTGATTTCTTTAATGTTTTCCATATTCTATAACTTTATTTTAAGTAAGTGTTATTCTGTAAATTTATGTATATTACTTTTTATATATAAAAGATGTAACTATTTTTTATTTTTATACTTCGACAAAAATAAGGGTGTTAATACAACTGTTAGTTTTACTACTTCATAATTCAGAAGCTATCAGCTTAATAGTTAGTTTTAGTACTTCGTACAATGAAACCTATAAAACTAATAGTTGAGTTTATAGCTCTCCACAACTAAAGCTGTAAAACTAACAGTTAGATTTATAACTTTTGATAGTCGATGTTATGAAGCTAATTATTTGTTTTTTGGCTTACTAACGTTCAACTCTCTGTTTTTAAGTAGGAAATAGGTGGTTTCGTAAGCGGATATACATTCTTTCATTAGCTTTCCATCAGGTTGAGCTACTTTGAGCTGTTGGTAAAAAATAGGAAGCTCTACCTTAGGTTGTTCAGCCTCTGGAACTATTTTATATTGTATCTGCTCACGCAAAGGCTTGATAATGGAAAGAGTGTCAGGGGTAAGGTAGCCCAGCTCTCGGTAGGTAGCTATATAGGCACGCGGTTGATAGAGCCAATTGAAAATATCCTTACCTAAGAATTTGCTCTTATAAGAAAAGTTCAAGAGTCCCATTACGGTAGGCATCACGTCTATTTGAGAAGCGAGCTTATCTATCTGTTTGGATTTTAAGAAGTCAGCATAGATAAGGCAGGGAATACGATACCTATCCAAGGGCAATTCGGTACGCCCAGCACTCGAAGCGCAGTGGTCGGCAACAATCACAAACACCGTATCCTTAAACCACGACTCTTTTTTAGCCAACTCAAAGAACAGCTTGAGTGCATAGTCAGTATATTTTACCCCACCTTGGCGCGATTTAGCCGTACCAGGGATATCAATGCGACCTTCTGGATAGGTAAAAGGACGGTGATTGCTCACGGTCATCCAGTGGTTAAAGAACGGTTTGCCTGTTTTTGCTTGGGCATTCATCTCCTTAATGGCTTTGCGCGCCATATCCTCATCACTTACCCCCCAGATGTTGGCAAAGGTAATCTCTTCAGGGGTAAAGTTGTCCCTATCTACAATATCATAGCCATTGCCTGCGAAGAAGTCCTTCATATTGTCAAAATAGCTATACCCCCCATAGAGGTATTTGACACTATACCCTTTGGACTTGAAGACACTCCCCGTGGTGAATTTGTCCTTGTTATCCTTCCGCTTTACGATACTCTCACCAGGGGTAGGAGGCACACAAAGGGTCAGAGCCTCCAAACCTCGTACAGTACGGTTGCCCGTAGCGTATAAGTTGGTCAGGAAAATACTCTTTTGCGCTAAGCTATCAAGGAAAGGAGTGATGCCCTCAGTATTGCCATAAGCGGCCATATATTCGGCCGAAAGACTCTCTACCGAGATAAGCACCACATTCTTATGTTGTTCGTCATCTTCTCCTTCTACAGAATAAGGGAGTTTTTTAACAGAAATATAGTCTCGTACGCCACAGCTGGGTACAGGGGGCTTTCCCATCAGTGTCTTAAAATGTTTTAAAAAGGTGGTTCTTGCCTCCTCTTCGGGTAGGGTAGGGTAGAACTGGAAGAAATCCAACTCGCTATGGGTGAAAGCATAATAGAACTTATACACCCCATTGGCACGTATCTCTTGAACGAATACATTGTTGGACTTAATCTCGTCAAACTTAGGGGTAGCCCACAAGCTCAAGAGGAACAATGTCACATAGCCCCCCAAGAACAAGCCTTTTTCTTTAAGGTTAGGGATGGTCTCAAGGGTAGATTTTGTTTTTTTATAGAGGAAAATAGTCAGAGCAAGTACTACGACAAATACTCCTGAGAAGAGCGGTACTACAGGGTAGCTCTCCATAATATTTCCGATAACCTCCGTAGTGTAGATCAGGTAATCCACCGCTATAAAGTTGTACCGTATCCCGAACTCATTCCAGAAGAAATATTCGCTAACAGCATTCATCACTATAGCAAAGGTATAGATAAATAAAGTAATGAAATAGAGTACATTACGCACTTGCTTGCACCACTTACCCGCAAAGAGCATCGCAGCAAAGCAAAGGGTCTTTGCCCCAAAGAAGTACAAGGCGATTTCCTCTACCGAACCTCCATATTGGTAGAATATATTATTAGGTACAAACTGTATATAGCCCAAGAGCAAAAGCATTGCCCCAAGGATAATATAGCCATAGGGCTTTTGGTACTTCACATTGGCGATAAAAAGGAAGTAAAGCACCAAGATACTAAGGGCTAAGCAGATGATAAACACATCGTTAAGGCTACCCACCAAGAGCATTCCCAAGACCTGCCATATAGAAAAAGAGGTTGTGGTAATGGGGTGTCCCATAAAAATGATTCTCAGCACTAAAGAAATAATAATATACAACCCACCTACATAAAGGAAAGGTTTTAGTCTGTTCAAAAGCTGATTCATACAAATATAATTTATTTGGCAAAGATACAACAAACAAATGAGATAGCACGGTCATTTTGGAAATAATTCTTATTTTTGCCCCACCAAATAGTCTGCAGATGCTTATCGTTGAAAATCTATCTTATACTTATACCGATACTAAGGTACTTGACAGTATTCACTTCTCCCTTTCCCCAGGGGAAGTACTCTCCATAGTGGGCGCAAGTGGTTCGGGCAAGTCGACCTTGCTCAAGGCTATCTATGGCTTATTTGACCTTGAGCAAGGTAAGATTTCTTGGAGAGGGACAGCAGTCTTAGGCCCTTCGCACAATCTGGTGCCTGGTTTTGCTAAGATGAAGTACTTAGCGCAGGATTTCGGCCTGATGCCTTATATGACAGTGGAGGAAAATGTAGGAAAATTCCTTTCTAACTTGGATTTGCCTAAGAAGCGAGCTCGTGTAGCTGAGCTTTTGGAGATGACTCTGATGCAAGACTATGCTAAAGTAAAACCTCTTTTCCTTAGTGGAGGGCAGAAACAGCGTGTAGGCTTGGCACAAACCCTTGCACAGGCACCTGAGGTGTTGCTCTTGGATGAGCCTTTTAGCCAGACGGATAGCTTTCTTAAGAATCGCATCCGTCAGAATCTTTTTGCTTTCCTTAAGGAGCATAAAATCACAGCTCTTATAGCCACTCACGAGAGCCAAGAGGCACTTGGGTTCTCGGATAGGATTATGATTATAAAGGACGGCAAGCAATTGCTGATAGACACTCCTGAAAGGGTTTATTACTCACAGAATGAGTATATAGCCACCCTCTTTGATGTAGTCAATAGACTACAAGAAGAAACAGGAGAAGAACGCCTGTACTACCCTCATCAAATACATATCGTAGCTCAATCTCCTTGGCAAGCAGAGGTAGAAAGTTGTTTTTTTCAAGGAGGATATTATTTGGTTATCTGTCGGGTTAATAAGCAACTTATCTACATAAAAACCACAGAAAAAATAGAAAAAGGAAAAAAAGTTTTTCTAAAAGTAGAAAAATAGAAAAAAAGTTGTATATTTGCACCAGATAAAACAACAACTTATGACAGCATTTTTCAGAGAAATCAAGTATTTTTTTGAGGAAATAGCCTTTGCTCCTTATGATTATCTAAGGAATTTGGAACTTTCCTCTTGGTGGGGAGCCAACACCCCTACGTGGATAATGATCGTTATTCTTTCCTGTCTATTATTTTATTGGGTAGGCCAGTTGCTAAAATTCGCTAAAGAGGGAACAGAACGTACAGATGTAACTTCTCATTCTTTTTTTAAGAATTAAAAAATATTTTTACACAGATATGGCGGCTCGGTAGCACATCGAGTCGCCTTTTCATTAAAAGAGATAGGTGTTTTTGGTATATCGTTGGTTTTTAGATGGTTATAAAATTTGTTTGTTTTTTTACCATAAAAAAAATATAAAAAGCAATGCTATATTGAAAAAAAAACGTAAAATTGTATTCTACAAAAAATATTCTAAAAATGAGAACTAAAATCTATTATGTGTGGCTATTTTTGATAGCTATCCCTTTGAATCTGAGTGCTCAAGGTAAGTCTATTACACTTGAGGATATTTGGGTAGATTATGCTTTCTATCCTAAAGGAATGACCAACCTTTCAGCACTGAAGAATACGAATGAATACACAGTGCTTAATTATGATTATACAAATCTTAACTATACAATTGATTTGTATAACTTTGCTACCTTAGAGAAAGAAAAAACGCTTTTTGATACTAAAAAATTCCCTGAAATTAAGCGTATTAATAGTTATACTTTCAATAAACAAGAAGATAAAATCCTGATTGCAACCAACAAAGAAGCTATTTTCAGACACTCTTTCTCAGCTGATTTTTATGTTTTTGACTTAAAAAAACAAGAATTAGCAAAGCTTACAGATAAGAAAATCCAAGAGCCTCTGTTCTCACCTCAAGGAGATAAAGTAGCTTATGTGTATAAAAATAATATCTATATATATGATACTCAATCTAAAAAAGAACAACAAGTGACCTTTGATGGAGAGAAAAATAAAATTATCAATGGGACTAGTGATTGGGTGTATGAGGAAGAATTTGCTATAGTGAGAACCTTTGATTGGAATGCAGACGGCACACAGCTTGCCTATATCCGTTTTGATGAAAGTCAAGTACCTGAATTCTCAATGGATATATATAAAACTTCTCTCTATCCCACACAGGATACTTTCAAATATCCTAAGGCAGGAGAAAAGAATTCGGTTGTTAGTCTCCATCTTTATGATGTAAAGGCTCAGAAAGCGACACAGATTCCTTTGGAGGCTTATTACATTCCTCGCCTACAATGGACAAAAGAAGCCAATATACTTAGTGTTCAAACACTCAATAGACATCAGAATGATTTTAATATTATCTTTGTAGATGCTCTTACAAAACAATTCAAATCCGTATATCACGAAGTAGATAAGGCATATGTAAGTATTACCAATGATCTTACTTTCTTGGAAGATAATAGTTTTATTATATCCTCTGAAAAAAATGGAAATAACCATCTTTATCATTATGATAAAAACGGAAAGCTTCTTAAGCAAATCACTCAAGGTAAATGGGAAGTAACAGAGTATTATGGTTATAACCCTAAAACTAAGCAAATTTTCTATCAGTCTACAGAACCAGGTTCTATTAATAGAGGAATTTATAGCATAGCTCTTTCAGGAAAGAATAAAAAGGCATTAGCAACAGAGGAGGGAACTAATGAAGCTACTTTTAGTCCTGATTTCTCATTGTTTATTAACGAATATTCAAGTGCTCAGAAGCCTAATTTTTATACATTAAATGATAGTAAAACAGGGAAGGTAGTTAAGGAAATTCTTAATAATAAAGAGCTAGAACAACGAGTAAGCCAATATCATATAGGTAAGAAAGAATTCTTTGAGCTTACCACAAAGAATGGTAACAAGCTTAATGCTTGGATGATAAAACCAGCAAACTTTGATGAAAATAAGAAATATCCTTTGTTTATGTGTCAGTACTCAGGGCCAGGTTCTCAACAAGTAAGTAACACTTGGTCAGGTTTTGATACATTCTGGTATCATATGCTTGCACAGAAAGGATATATTATACTTTGTGTAGATGGACGTGGTACAGGCTATAAAGGAGCTGATTTTAAGAAATGTACTTACAAACAGTTGGGTAAGTATGAGCTAGAAGACCAAATAGAAGCTGCCACTATTGTAGGTAATTATAAATATATTGATAAAGACCGTATTGGAATTTGGGGATGGAGCTTTGGAGGATTTATGGCTTCAAACTGTATTCTAAGAGGAGAGGTGTTCAAAATGTCAATAGCTGTAGCACCAGTGACTAATTGGCGTTTTTATGATACAGTTTATACAGAACGTTATATGCAAACACCTCAAGAGAATCCTGAAGGCTATGATAATAATTCGCCTCTTACTTATGCCAAAAACCTAAACAAAAAATTTCTCTTAGTACACGGAACTGCTGATGATAATGTGCATGTACAAAACTCTATGCGTTTGATAGAATCCTTAGTACAATATAATAAGACTTTTGATTGGGCTATTTACCCAGATAAAAATCATGGTATCTATGGAGGAAACACTCGCCGTCATTTGTATGAGAAACTCACTAACTTTGTTTTGAATAATTTATAATTTAATTTAGATAAGATAATGAATACAGAAAAAAAAGGACATCCAGCGGGGCTCTATCTTGTATTTTTTACAGGGATGTGGGAACGCTTCAGTTACTATGCGATGCGTGGTATTTTAGTTCTCTACCTAACAGCCTCTTGGCTCAATGGAGGGCTTGGCTATGAAAAAGGATTTAGTACTATTGTCTATGGCTTGGCTACAGGTCTTTGTTATTTTACCCCACTTTTCGGAGGGTGGCTCTCTGATAGCTATTTAGGACAGCGTAAGTCCATTGTTATAGGAGGGTTTATTATGGTAGTAGCTCAGTTTGTTCTCTTTGCTCCTGAGTTATTTACCTCTGTAGCTCCTAATCTATCGCCTGAAGATATTGAATTTAATCAATTAATAGGTCGTATAGGTCTTTTTACTGGACTTTTCTTATTGATTATTGGAAATGGTTTCTTTAAGCCTAATATTTCTTCCATAGTGGGTGATTTGTATGAACCAGGGGATAAGCGATTGGATTCAGCTTTCTCTATTTTCTATATGGGGATCAACTTAGGCGCAGTAATAGCACCCCTTATTGTAGGACTTTTGGCAGATAATATATTTGCTACCTCTTTCAAAGATGCTAATGGAGTGGAGCAGATCACTCATGGCTATCGTTATGGCTTTTTAGCTGCTGCTGTAGGAGTTCTTATAGGACAACTTTTGTTTGTGTTTTTCAGTAATAAATATTTGGGAAATATAGGTATAGCACCTAAAGGAGGTGCTACAAAGGCAGTTGAATCTGTAAAAGAAGAAGTGAAAGGACCTCTTACTCGAGAAGAAAAAGAGCGTATAGCTGTAATTTTTATCTTCTTCTTCTTTGCTGTATTCTTTTTTGCAGGTATGGAACAAGCAGGAGCTTCTTTTAACCTTTATGCTAACGAATATATAGATAGGAAGGTATTCGGATTTGAAGTGCCTACTCCTTGGCTACAAATGGTTAATCCTTTCTTTGTCATTATCTTAGCACCTGTATTTGCTTATTTTTGGAATACTCGATTGGGACAAGCACTGAATACCCCTCTGAAAATGGGACTCGCACTGATTATACTTGGTGTTGGCTTTTGGTTTATGCTCATTGCTGGTTTCCAAAGAGGCGCTACTTGGGGCGGAGGGCTTAGCATCATAGATAATCCTGATGGTATGGTCAAAGCAAGTATAATTTGGATGATTCTTACGTATTTCCTACATACTATAGGGGAGCTCTCCCTTTCTGTAGTAGGACTCTCTATCGTAACCAAGCTCTCTCCTGCGCGTTTTGCGTCCTTATTTATGGGAGTATGGATTATGGCATCGGCTTTTGCTTTGATTCTTGCAGGACTGATTTCCTCTTATGTAGAGGAATTGGGAGCAAGTACAGTATTTGCCTCTATCTCCATCTTTGTAATGGTTTTGGGTATTCTTATGGTTTCTCTTAATAAAGTAATAGAGAGAATGATGCATGGAATTCGATAAGAATTAAAAAATATTTCCCAAGAATGAAAAATAAGGATTCTAAATCTTTGTTTTTCATTCTTTGCTATTCTATATAATATATAAATATGATAAATCCACATTGTATAAAATAAACATTCATTATAGTTTAATGGGAATTTATATTAAAAATAAGGCTATCTTAAAAGAATAGAACTTTCAATATAGTAATAATTTTCACTACTATTCTCTTAAAAAAATACAATTGTTAATAACTTTTGTTTGTTTAAATAATTGATATACAGTGTGATATAATATTTTTCTGTAAAAGAACTGTTTTATAAAAATAAAAAATTTGTATAATCGTTTGTTTTTATTGTATCTTTGCACAGTCATAAATGGAAAAAATATGTTAAAAAAAGGAATGCAATCTGTATTATTGGGGTTCATAGCTTTACTTTCCCACAAAGTAGAGGCTCAGCAGGACTCACAATATACGCAGTATATGTACAATACAATGATGATTAACCCTGCTTATGCAGGATCACGTGGGGGAACAAGTATATTTGGGCTTTATCGTAACCAATGGGTAGGCTTAGATGGAGCTCCTAAAACGGCTACCTTGAGCTTTCATACACCTTTTGAAGAGAAGCATATAGGATTAGGAGCCTCTATTTTTCACGAGAGTATAGGACCTCAGTCCACTAATGTGGTGGATGTAGATTTTTCCTATAGTTTGGAATTTGAAGAATCTAAATTAGCTTTTGGATTGAAGTTAGCAGGAGCTTTCTATAATTTTGATAGGAATAAACTTTCATTGTTGTATCCTAGCGATCATGCTTTCGAAGGGAAAGAGAATACTTTCTTGCCTAATATAGGAGCTGGTGTATTTTACTATGGAGAAAAATATTATGTAGGGTTCTCTGTACCTTATTTATTAGATACTAAGACTTTCTCTAAGACAGATGAGCGAAAAATCTCTGATATTAATGAGAAACAACACTATAACTTAATGGGTGGGTATGTATTCGACCTTTCAGATAATACAAAGTTCAAGCCTGCAGCTCTTGTGAAATTAGTACAAGGAAGTCCTCTTCAGTTTGACCTTTCAGGGAACTTTATGTTCAATGAGCGCTTCGTAGTTGGGGCAGCTTGGCGTTGGAGTGCAGCAGTAAGCTTGATGGCAGGTTTCCAGATAGATAGGAATTGGTTTGTTGGATATGCCTATGATTATGAAACAACTGACCTGAGAAAGTATAATTCAGGTTCTCACGAGATATTCTTACGTTATGAATTCTACAGAGATCTTAAGAAAATTATCTCTCCTCGTTTCTTCTAATTTTAAAATATAAATATTGTACGGAATAAAATTAAACAAAATGATAAAGAAATTAACAACTATTTTTCTTCTTTTTCTCTCAGTATCTTGTGTTTTTGCTCAAGAAGATAAAGATAAACTAAAGAAAGAAAATGAAAGTAAAATAAAAAAGGCCAATGACTTATATAGTAAGTATGCCTATGTAGATGCTATCAAGATATATGAACGTATAGCTTCCCAAGGTTATGTAGATCAAACAATACTGGAGAACTTAGGGAATTCCTACTATTTCAATGCAGATTATACTACAGCTCTAAAATGGTATGATCAACTTTTCGAAAATGCAAAGAAGGAGCCAGAAAACTATAAGATCACGCCTGAATATTACTATCGTTATGGGCAGACACTGAAGTCTGTAGAGCGTTATGAAGATGCTCAAAAGGTGTTGGATCAGTTTGTTAAAATTACAGGACAGGGGGATCTTCGTGCAAAGAAGTTAGAAGAACATACTGATTACTTACAGACAATTAAAGATAATTCAGGAAGATTGACTCTGAAACCAGTAGATATTAATACTGAATATTCAGAGTATGGAACTGCTTTCTTTGGGAAAGGAGAGGTTGTTTATACAGCTAGCCGTAAGCCAAAATCTTCAAGAGGAACTTCTAATTGGACAGGAGAAGGATATTATGATCTTTATAAAGGAGATTTTTCAGAAGGGAATCTTACTAAAGAACAGGACTTTTCTCCAGTGTTGAATTCACTTTTGAATGAATCTAGCCCTGTATTTACCAGAAGTTTGGATACAATCTACTTCACTCGTAATTATCAGGTACCTCAGAGTAAAGAGGAAAAAAGGAAGAAAGCAGAGGAAAAAGTACTACTTGAAATTTATCGCTCTGTAAGAAATGGGCTTAATTGGTCTGAACCCGTTCGTCTTCCTTTTAATGTTACAGGTTATAGTGTAGCACATCCAGCACTTTCTCCTGATGGAAAATATCTTTATTTCGCAGCAGATATCAATGGAACTCATGGAAAATCTGATATTTTCAGAGTTCGTGTAAATCATAAGAAAGGAACTTATGGAAAGCCTGAAAATCTGGGAGAACTTATCAATACAGAAGGAAGAGAAACCTTCCCATTTATTTCTAGTGAAAATGTTCTTTTCTTTGCTTCAGATGGACTTCCAGGGTTAGGAGGTTTGGATATTTTTGCTGTAAAAATAGAAGCAGATGGTTCTTTAAAAAGATTACAGAATATAGGACGTCCAGGGAACACTCCTGATGATGACTTCGCTTTTATCCTTGATGAACAAAGAAGTGTAGGATTCCTCTCTTCAAATCGTCCAGGAGGAAAAGGAAAAGATGATATTTATTACTTTATACAAAACAGACCTCTAGACTTTGATTGTAAAAAAACTATTAAAGGTATTGTTAAGGATATTGATACCAAGGAAGTTCTCGCAAATGTAACTCTTACTCTTTCTGATAGCAATCAAAAGGAAATTAGTAAAATTGAGAATAAATCTAATGGGGATTATGACTTTGGAGCTAAAACAATTAATTGTGATGATACTTTTGTTTTCCTTCGAGCACAACGTGAAAACTATGCTGTGGTAGAAGAACAAGTAAGTGTCCGTGAAAAAGGGAATGTTATTGAAAAAGAAATCCTTATGAAAACTACTAAGAAACCTCTCAAAAAAGGAGATGACTTAGCTAAGATTTTCCAAATTAAGGAAATCAAGTTTGATCTTGGTAAGTATAATATTCGACCTGATGCGGCTGCAGAATTGGCTAAGATTGTTGAAGCTATGAAGGATCATCCTACAATGAAGATATCTATCCGCTCTCATACAGATAGTCGTGGTTCAGACAAATCTAACTTGATTCTTTCAGATAAACGTGCTAAATCAACTATGGAATGGATCGTAAGCCAGGGAATAGCTAAGAATAGATTGACTGCTAAAGGATATGGAGAAACTCGATTGGTGAACCACTGTAAGAATGGAGTTCCTTGTACAGAAGAAGAACATCAACAAAACAGACGAAGTGAGTTTATCATTACACAAATGTAAAATTTTTTCATAGTTTATATTTTTTTACAGCGATAAGTACTATGCTTATCGCTGTTTTTTTCAGGAAAAAAATGATAAAAAACTTGATACTAAGTATAAATTTTATAATTTTGTACTTTCTACCAAGCAAGGACTTGTTGTTTTAGTTCTTATAGAAAATAATGTAAATAAACTAAAGAAATATGGATATATTATTTATGCAAAGAATACTACTTTATTCTATCGTAATGTTTTTATCTTTAGAGAGTTATGGTCAATATACTGATATTATTAACTCTAATAAACCAGGTAGGTCTATGGGGGCTTATTCGGTAGGTAAAAAAGTGGCACATCTGGAGACAGATATTATCTATGAGACTAATAAGCACGAAGCACTGGGCTTGTCTCAGGATAATATCGGGTTAAACTATATGGTTCGCTATGGAGTATGGCGAGATCAGTTTGAGATAGTAGGTGATGGTACTTTTCTTTACAGTAATCGTTCTACAGATGGAATCTCTAAAGGAAAAATGGGGTTTCAACGTAATACTTTTGGGGTGAAATACCTCTTCTACGACCCAGTTTTTGTTAGTAAGGTGAATGTATATAGCTGGAAGGCTAATGCCGAATTTAAATGGAAAAAAATGATTCCTGCCATTTCTTTGTATGCGGGGATAAATGTATGGGAACAGAATCGCTACCTCTATGAAGTAATGAATGAGAAGTATAATGTTTTCACTCCTAAAGCAATTATTGCTCTGCAGAGTCATCCTCTTGATGAAGTAGCGTTGGTATTGAACTTTGTTGGAAATAATATGGCTTCTATTCACGCTCAGTATAGTTATATTCTTAGCCTTACTCATAATTTGTATGATGATAGATGGAGTATATTTGTTGAGAATGAGGGTATTACAAGTGATTATTATAAGGATTCATTAATTCGACTTGGAGCATCCTATCTTATTAATGAAGATTTTCAAATAAATGCCTCAATAGGGGCTAGCTGGAAGACAACTCCTACTCGCTATTTTGGTGGAATTGGTCTCTCTTACCGTTTCTATGATAGACATAAAGATATTGAATATATAGAGAAGATGAAAGCTAGAGATAAGCAAAATAAAGAAGATGCACAATTATTCGGATTCTAATTACTTATCTACAATAGTGAAGAATACGAGGATTTGTAATAGATTTGTTATCAAATAATTATGTAGGTTATTAACAAGAATTCCTATTTTGTTAATTAAAAATATTTCTGGATAAAGGTTGCAATTTAAGAAAAAACATCGTAGCTTTGCACAATATTATTACCTAATTAAATTTCAAGAGTATGATTTTAGATGAGTTCAAAAAATATGCGGAACAAATGGGAGCGCAACTCTCTGGAATCCTTTCGGTTAGCTTTATAGGAACAGAACATGGGGAAGTCCTTTTTAATAGGTCTTTCAGTGGTTTGGACTATACAGCTACAGCCAAATTTGAAGCTGAAATTGCTAAAAATGCCCTTCAAGAAATCAAATATATTGATAATATTCATGAAGATTCTCTTAGGGAAATTACGATTTCTAACAAAAAGCAGATTCATATCATCTATGTATCTAAGGATTTTGATTACTTAATTCATATCATTACAGATGCCAATAAGATCAATTATGGTATTCTTAGTATTATCCATAAGCAATGTTATGAACAAATGACCAAAGTCGTTACTTTTGATGAGGTACAAACAGAACTTTATACCAAAGAGCCTACTGAAGCTCCTAAGAAAGAGAGTCATTTTAGAAAATTATTCTTTAGTTAGTAATAAATAAGAGATGGAACAGTTTTTAAATGAGTATGTAGAACAACTTTTTTCTAATATAGGAGGGGCCATCTCAGTCTCATTAGTAAGTACTCTGGATGGTTCTATTTTAGCTTATAAAGCGCGTCCAGGAGTAGATAATCGTTTGGCTAGCTCCTATCAGGTAGAAATTTTCCGTAATGCAGTTCTTTCTTTTGAAAATACAGAGGGATTGGAGGATAAGAGTGTGGATGATGTTTGCCTTGTATATGAAGGACAAACACACTTAATAGGTCTGCTACAAAGTAAGAAAATTCTTGATCATATCATCCTTGATGATACAGCTAATATAGGCTTAGCAAAACTCCTTATTCGAAAAATTCGATCAGAAGCAGAAAATAAATCTTTCTAATAAACCTAAAAATCATACTTTAGTTAGTATAACTTACCGAAATAATTATAGATTTTGGTAAGTTATTTTTACTTTGAATAGAATGAAAAAAATAATTATTGCCATAGATGGATATTCTTCTACAGGGAAGAGTACAATAGCTAAGCGTGTAGCCAATACCTTACAATATGTGTATATAGATACAGGAGCTATGTATAGAGCGGTTACTTTTTTAGCTCTTAAGCGAGGATTTATTTCGGAAGGAAAACAGACTTTAACTATTGATAAAGATAGTCTTCTGATAGCTCTCAAGCAAAGTATAATCCGTTTTGAACATAATTCAGAATTGGGAGTTTCTGAAATCTACTTAAATGGGCAAAATATAGAGAAAGAGATACGAGGCTTGTCTGTAGCAAGCTATGTAAGTGAAGTAGCAAAAATTCCAGAAATACGTGCTTATTTGGTGGCTTTGCAACGTGAAATGGGACGAGAGAAAGGAGTAGTTATGGATGGGCGTGATATAGGTACTGTAGTATTCCCTGAGGCTGAACTTAAGATATTTATGACAGCTTCTGAGGAGATTCGAGCTCAACGGCGATTCTTGGAACTTCAACAAAAAGGAGAAGTAACTACTTATGAAGAGGTATTACAGAACATACAGAAGAGGGATTATGAGGATACACATAGGAAAGAGTCCCCTCTTCAAAAGGCTCTAGAAGCAATAGAAATAGATAATTCTTCCACTACAATAGAGGAGGTGGTACAAAAGATTGTTTCTTTAGTTAGAGATAAAAAATAAGGGTTTTTTACACCCCTTTTTCGTTTAAATATTGTTGCAGACTTACCAAATCAGCAAAGAGCACTTCTCTGGCTTTGCTTCCCTTAAAAGGTCCCACTACACCAAGTACCTCTAACTGGTCAATGATACGTCCAGCACGGTTATATCCTAGTTCTAACTTTCTCTGTAACAAGGAAGTAGATCCTTGCTGGGCACTAACAAGAATTTCAGCGGCTTCTCTCAGTAGAGGGTCTTTTTTGCTCATATCTACTTCGGGAGTTTCTACATCATTTTCTCCAACATATTCTGGTAGTAGGAAGGCATCTGGATATCCTTTTTGAGCGCCAATAAAGTCAGCTATACGTTCTACCTCAGGGGTATCTACAAAAGCACATTGGATACGGATGAGTTCATTTCCTTGTGTATAGAGCATATCTCCACGACCAATGAGTTGTTGAGCTCCAGGTCCATCTAAAATGGTTTTAGAGTCAATAGCTGAAGATACTTTAAAAGCAATACGAGCAGGGAAATTTGCCTTAATAAGTCCTGTAATTACATTTACTGAAGGACGCTGGGTAGCCACAATCAGGTGAATTCCTACCGCACGGGCTAGCTGAGCTAAGCGAGCAATAGGAAGCTCTACTTCTTTTCCAGCGGTCATAATAAGGTCGGCAAACTCATCAACTACAAGAACGATATAAGGTAAGAACTGATGCCCGTTATTGGGGTTAAGTTGCCTTGCTTTGAACTTCGCATTATATTCCTTGATGTTACGAACAAAAGCACTTTTGAGTAATTCATATCTGTTATCCATCTCTATACAGAGGGAATTAAGGGTATTGACTACCTTAGAAGTATCTGTGATAATGGCTTCTTCGCTATCAGGTAGTTTAGCCAAATAATGACGTTCTATCTTGTTATAGAGAGTAAGTTCTACTTTTTTAGGGTCTACCATAACAAACTTTACCTCAGCAGGATGTTTTTTGTAGAGAAGAGAGGTAAGCACCGCATTGAGCCCTACTGATTTTCCTTGTCCAGTAGCTCCAGCCATTAGTAAGTGAGGCATTTTAGCAAGATCGACCACAAATGTTTCATTACTAATAGTTTTTCCAAAGGCAATGGGTAATTCCATTTCTGCCTTTTGAAAATTGGCAGAACTGATTACCGAACGCATAGGTACTACAGTAGCCTTTTTATTCGGCACCTCTATCCCAACAGTTCCTTTACCAGGAATAGGAGCAATAATACGGATTCCAAGAGCTGCCAAGGAAAGAGCGATGTCGTCTTGTAAAGTTTTGATTTTATTTACACGTACTCCAGCAGCAGGAACAATTTCATATAAAGTAACTGTAGGTCCTATCACAGCCGTGATACGTGAAATATCTATTTTGTAATCACGGAGGGTTTGGATAATAGTATTCTTGTTTTCCTCTAATTCTTCATCATTTCTTACTAATCCTGTATCTTTGTATTCCTTGAGAAGATCAAGAGGAGGAAATTGGAAGGATTTAAGTTCTAAAGTAGGATCAAATTCACCAAAATCCTCGACCAACCTGCGCGCAACTTCATCAGGGGCTACCGTTTCTTCTTCTTTAATTTCTACTTTGAATTCTTGTTCCTCTTCTTTGGAGGTTTCTTCTTCCTCTTCTTTTTCGGGGTGAAGTAGAGGAATATCTTTTTTATGTGTATAGATGTCAAGTTCTTTCTCTTCCTTTTCCTCTTCTTTAGAGGAAATTACTACAAATTCTTCTTCTCCTAGGGAGGAATCTTCCTGTTCTTGAACTTGAGTTATAGTTCCTATGATGTTTTGAGCATTTTTTTGAGGTTTTCTGAGAGAAATTTTACCGTTTTTTATCCATAGAGCCATTGTTTTCAGGCTATCTTGAACTTTTTCAGGAGTAAGACGGAGCTTTCCTACTAGGTACAAGCAGAAAATCATCAATAGTAAAAGGGTTGTTCCAAGGGTGCCTATATAATCTCTCAAATAGGCATTGATTTCATACCCACCAATACCACTTAGGATAGTAGCATCAGAGGAGAAAAAGCCTAAGCAAACAGAGATAAATAACATCCAGAGGATTCCCCAGAACCATTTGTTAAGCATCTTTGCTTTCAGAGAAAGTAAGAGTTTGAGCCCAGTAAGAGCCAATAGGGCTAAAGGGATAAAGGTTCCGATCCCAAAGCCTCGGTATATAAAAAGGTTCCCCAGATAGGCTCCTATTTTGTTAAAAATATTCTCAGGTTGTGCATTTCTATCAGCAAATTCTGCTAACACACTCTGATCTGCCTGCCAACTAAAGATAAAAGAAATAAAAGTAGCACAGAGAGCTACGCAAATGAATAAAATAATAATCCCTGCAGATACTTTCCGCTGGGGCGTCAGATCTGTTTTTTGATTTTTTTCTTTTTTAGAAGATTTATCGGACTTGGTCTTCGCCATTATCAATAGATTTAGTATTCAAAAGTGCCATATTCGCTTTTTATAGTAAGTCGTTTTCTATCCGAAGTCCCTACTTCTCCTATCACTTGAGCAGCTACACCAAACGATTCTGAAATAGCTATGATATCAGTGGCAATCTTTTCAGGTACATAAAGCTCCATACGGTGCCCACAATTGAACACTTGGTACATCTCCTTCCAATTGGTTTTAGATTCCTCTTGAATGAGTTGGAAGAGAGGAGGCACAGGGAAAAGGTTGTCTTTAACAATATGCAGATTGTCTATAAAGTGCAATATTTTTGTCTGTCCACCACCACTGCAATGTACCATTCCGCATATTTGAGTATTGTCGTAATGTCTTAGTACCTCTTTGATAATGGGAGCATAGGTACGGGTAGGGGAGAGGATAAGTTTTCCTGCATCCAGCGGACTGTTAGCTACCTTATCAGTCAGTTGTTTGGTGCCGGCATACACGAGTTCGTCAGGGGTTGAGGGGTCAAAACTCTCAGGAAAACGATAAGCTAATTCCTTTACAAATACATCGTGGCGCGCCGAGGTGAGCCCATTGCTACCCATACCGCCATTGTATTCCTTTTCATAAGTTGCCTGCCCATACGAAGCTAAGCCGACAATCACATTTCCAGGTTTAATATTCGCATTGTCAATCACATCTCTACGATCCATACGTGCTATGACAGTAGAATCTACAATAATAGTACGCACCAAGTCACCTACATCGGCTGTTTCTCCCCCTGTGGAATGGATGTGTATTCCAAAAGTTTCCAATTCTGCAATGAGCTCTTCTGTACCATTGATAATAGCAGAAATCACCTCTTGAGGAATGAGATTTTTATTGCGCCCTATGGTAGAGGAAAGCATATAATGGTCTACAGCTCCTACACATATCAGGTCGTCTATATTCATAATCAGTGCATCTTGGGCGATGCCCTTCCACACACTTAAATCACCTGTAGCCTTCCAATACATATATGCCAGAGCTGACTTGGTACCTGCTCCATCGGCGTGCATTACAAGGCAATAGAGTTCATCATCTGTAAGATAGTCGGGCACTATTTTACAGAAGGCTTTAGGAAACAGACCTTTATCTATATTTTTGATAGCATTATGTACATCTTCTTTGGTGGCAGAGACACCACGCATCGTATATCGGTTATCCATTTTAGGGTAATTTTTCTAGATTTTTTTGGGGAGTCAAAGGTAATAAAAAATGTTCATATAGCAAGTAAAAAAGTTATTTTTTAACGAACCATATATAACTTATTATTTACTAAAAGAAGCTTGTAATGCAACTTACGATTACTGTAGAGTTCAAAATCTTGATAGACTTCCATCATCTCTTCCTCATTCTTAAGATAGGTAGTATGGCTATCTTTGAATGTATTTCGATCATAATACCAGCCTGTTTCCTTTAGAGGGAAGCTCACCCCATTTACTACCAAGTTCCAGTATAAGTCCTTCTCATTAGCTGATATGTATTTTGGATGAATACATTCTCTGGTAAGGAGTTCTTTTTTATAAATGGGATGCTTTTTAAGGTTTTTTAGAGGATTTACAGGCTTTCCTTTGGCAATGGTATCATCTCTGTAAAGGTCAAAAAAATCATATGAATATTCAATAGGCAAATAGAAATAAGCCCATTTTCCTCCTTGAGCAAAGAATACTTTTCCTCTATAATCTTCTATATTTAGGCTGTCACTGGCATCTGGGAGGCGATTTACCCCCTCTATAGTATAATAATCAGCTCTTTTTCTTATATCTTCGAAGAAATTAACACGTTGGATACTGTCCCAATGGTAGGATTCTTTTAGAAAAGGAATAGATTTAGGAATAGTATCTCCATCTATAGCCCAAGATAGGCTGTAGTTATTGTATTTGTTGATGAAAAAATTTCCTAAAAAAAATCCTTCCTTTTTATCTTCCTCTTCCTTTGTTTTTAACATAAAATTATCTATAAATTTTCCGTTAGGACTATACTTTCGGAAGGTATGATATTCCCCATTATAATAGATAAGCTCATTATTTTTATTAAAGAAGATAATTTCTTTATCGGCAAATCTTTCATCAAGATTAACCTTTTCGATAGAGACTCCTTTTATTTGTAATGGTTCTTCTCCTAAGGTTTTATAATGCTTATATACTTTGGGTAGAGTAGCTTCACTATACCAATTATCATAAGCAAAGGTAATATCTCTCCAAAAAACACTAAGAAGCACAATGCCAATAATTCCCAATAATATTAATAGTCCTACTCTTGCCCAACGATAAAAAAAAGCATAGAAGATAAAGAGACAAGTCATCACAAATCCAGCAAAAGCGCCTATTCCAAACAAAATAAAAAGACTCAAAAGGTCAGGATCAGCAATAAAATATATAAGGCTACAGAGCAAAAGAAACCCAATGGTACCACCGAGGAAAGTAAAGACTTTTTTATAAGGAGGTTTGTTTTCCATAGAATTAAGAATCAAAAAATTTTGAGAGCAAAAGTATAACAAATTTGTAGAAAAAACAAGTAATCCACCTTTCTTATAGAGAAATAGAACTTTAGGAGATATTAGAGATAAAATTTAACATTTAAAAACGTTAAAAATAAATAAATAATTGTACATTTGCCCTGTTTTAAAATGTATCAGAATGTCCTTAACCCTAATAGCTGCTTTGGATTTGAATAATGGTATAGGAAAGCATAACCAATTATTATGGCATCTTCCAGATGATTTTGCGCATTTCAAGCAGAAAACAGTAGGACATACAGTGATTATGGGAAGAAAAACCTTTGAATCACTACCTAAAATGCTTCCTAACCGCACTCATATTATTCTTTCTCGAGAAAAATCATTCCAAAAAGAAGGATGTATAGTCGTCTCTTCTATTGAGGAAGCAATAAAGGAGGCTCATAAGCAAGATCAGAGTCCTTTTGTAATAGGTGGAGGAGAAGTATATCACTTAGCAATGCCTTATGCTACCATATTAGAGCTGACTCGTGTACAAGTAATACTTCCTGCAGATACTTTTTTCCCTATAATAGATACAGCGGAATGGGAACTAGTACAACAATCATATCATCCTAAGGATCAGAAGCATTGTTACGAATTTTATTTTGAAACTTATATAAAAAAATAATTATAAGATGAAGCAGTTTTTTTTATTTCTTTTAAGTATCTCTGTGTCAAATGTTTTTTCACAGATTCAAACTGAGAATATTACTTCTCAAAAGCTGGGAGATACTCGTAAGGTAACTGTGGTACTTCCTGAGAATTACAATAAAAAGGAACAATATCCCTTGTTGTTAGTTCTTGATGCCAATAGATTATTGGAACCTACAGTGAGTAGTGTACGTTATTTTTCACGTTTGGGTGAGGTACCTCCTTTTATAGTGGTAGGAGTATATAATACCGCAGACGATGTAACAATTCCAGTAGAAACGGGAGTCCCTTTCAATGATACTGCTAATTTTTTCGAGTTTATAGGGCAAGAACTCTTACCTAGAATGCAAAGTAAGTATTCCCTCAATGCTTTTCAGGCAATTATAGGAGAAGGAGAGTCAGGGAATTTTTTGAATTATTATCTGTTGAAGGAAAAATCTTTGTTCAACGCTTATATTTCCTTGAGTCCTAGTTTAGTAGAGAAAATATCAGAGCCTCTTACAGAGCAATTGGCTACTTTCAAGACTCCTATATTTTACTATTTGGCTTGGGCTGAGAATGATGACAACGCTAAGGTTCGTACTATCAAAGGATTGGATAAGCTCCTTAAGGGAAAAGAGCTAGCTAGTAGTTATTATTTTTCTAATACATTTTCAGGAGTTTCTCCTAGTGCTGTTCCTCCCTCAGGGATTCCAGAGGCTTTGAACTTGTTTTTTGAACAATATCGACCTATTTCTATGCGAGAATATGCCGAAAAAATACTCAGAGTGGAGAGTAACACAACTCAATATCTAGAAGATAAATATAAGACTATAAAGGACTTATATGGGATAGATAAAGCTCCTTTGTTGGAAGATGTGAAAGCTATCTATGCAGCGATTGTTAAGAAGGCCGATTTTGAATCACTTCCTATCCTAGCTAAGTATATCAAGCCTTATTACAAAGATACAGCCTTACCGGACTACTTAGAAGGGGATTATTATCTACGGACTCAAGATCCTAAAAAAGCATTTCGTTCTCTCCAACGAGCCTATGGATCCAAAGAGATTGATTTTGTGACTAAGGAGCTTATCAGCCAGACCTTAGAGAAGCTCCAGAGGGAGGCTCATGGAAAGCTCAAAGGCAAGAAAAGAGAGTTTCAGGCTCCCACTAGTACTCCTTCAGAGGGAGAAAATGTACAAGATACAAGCAATGAATCAAAGTAACTATCTGTATGTGAAATGGTTATTACTGTTTTTAAAATATTTGAAAATATATTTGGTACAAAGCTAAAAAAATTATACCTTTGCGCCTTGAATTAAATAAAATAATTTTATATGAATCATTACGAAACTGTTTTCATTTTGAATCCCGTTTTATCTGAAACACAGATAAAGGAAGCAGTTGAGAAATTTGAAAATTTCTTAACCTCAAAGGGAGCTGAAATGGTGGCAAAAGAGGATTGGGGCTTAAAGAAATTAGCCTATTCTATCCAGAACAAAAAGAGTGGGTTTTATCATTTATTTGAGTTCAAAGCTCCAGGAGAGATTATTGAGAGTTTTGAAGTAGAATTCCGTAGAGATGAGCGTGTGATGCGCTATCTTACTGTTAGGCTCGAGAAAGAAGCTATTGCATGGGCTGAAAAAAGAAGAGCAAAGTTAAACTCTAAAAAAGCTTAAAGAATGTCAATCGAACAACAAGCAAAAGGAAAAAGAGAGGCAGATATCAGATATCTTACTCCCCTAAATATTGATACTAATAAGAACAAAAAATATTGCCGTTTTAAAAAGTTAGGTATCAAGTATATTGATTACAAAGATCCCGATTTCTTATTGAAATTCATTAACGAACAAGGTAAATTATTACCTCGCCGTATTACAGGTACTTCTTTAAAGTTTCAACGAAAAATAGCAGTAGCCGTTAAGAGAGCTCGTCACTTAGCCTTATTGCCATACGTAGCGGATTTGTTAAAATAATTAAACTTCGGAATCAATGGAAATTATACTTAAGAATGATGTCCCTAACTTAGGTTTTAAGGACGATGTAGTAACCGTGAAGAACGGATATGGGCGTAATTATCTTATTCCACAAGGGCTTGCCATTCTTGCTACTCCTTCAGCTAAGAAGGTGCTAGCTGAGAACTTAAAGCAAAGAGCTTTCAAGGAAAAGAAAATTATTGAAGATGCTAAAGCTGTAGCTAAAGCTATCCAACAATTAGAAATAAAAATCCTTGCTAAAGCAGGTGCAGGAAACAAACTATTCGGTTCTGTAAATCACGATGACCTTGCTCAGGAACTGCTTAAAGCAGGACACCAAGTAGATAAAAAATATATCTATATAGCAGGAGGAAACCTTAAGCAAACAGGTAAATATGAAGCCTCTATACGCTTACACAGAGAAGTGATTGTTTCACTTCCTTTTGAAGTAATTGCTGAAAATAAATAGGTTTATTCATAGATTTTGGATTTAAAATGTGAAACCATCTCCTACAAAGGAGGTGGTTTTTTAGTAAATTTCAAACAAAGAATATGTTTTTGTCTGTCTATCAAGATATATTGTCTATTTTATTTCCTAAGTATTGTATAGGGTGCCAGCAGATATGTTCTTCAAAGGAAAATTTCCTATGTCCTAGCTGTAGGCACGAGCTTAGGGAGACTTCTTTTCACCTACAGCCCGATAATCCTATGAAGGAAAAGTTCTGGGGGAGAATTCCCATAGAGCAAGCAATGGCTTTGCTTTATTACCAAAAGGGAGGTGTCACTCAAAAACTTATCCACGCTCTAAAGTATCAAGGGCAGGAACAAATAGGAAAGTGGTTAGGAGAATGGTATGCTCAGAGGTTATTAGCCTCAAATTCTTTACAAACAGTAGAAGTTGTTATTCCAGTGCCTTTACATCCTAAAAAGATGAAAAAAAGAGGGTACAATCAAGTAACCCTCTTTGGTAAGGCAATTGCTCAAGCCCTACAAGTACCCTTCTTAGAAGATGTTCTCCTGAAGCAGACTTATACCTCTTCACAGACAAAGAAACATTGGCTAGAACGTCAAGAGAGTCATTCAGAGCAACTGTTTCTTGCCAAGATAGCTCCTATACAGAACAAGCATATTCTTCTAGTAGATGATATTGTTACCACAGGAGCTACACTTACCCGTTGTGCTTCCTTGATTATCGAGAATGCCTCAGCTTCTGTTAGCTTGGCTTGTATGGCTTATAGTCTAAATGAGTAGTCTCTCTTACCTTAGCAGAATTTCCTTATAAGCAGTGTATGAATTTTCAATACTTTCTTTATGGCAAGCACTCAAATCTACTTTTGGAATAGGGAAGGAAGGAATCACTCTCCTAATCACTTCATCAAATTTTTTAGGGCTTGCTGTACTAAGCACTGTACCATACTGGATAGGAAGTAGGGATTTCTGTAAAGCCAAGTGTCCTACTGCCGAATGAGGGTCAAGGGTATAGTCCAAGGTATTGTGTATATAAGTAATCTCATCCAGAGTTTCTTGGTCTGAAATGACAGCTGAGCTAATCATCTTGCGGATAGCCTCAAGATTATGTCCAAATAGTTCCTGAATACGTACAAAATTACTAGGATCCCCTACATCCATAGCATTGGAAAGAGTGGCTACAGAAGGTTTGGCGTGATAATTTCCTGTTTGTAAGTAAATAGCAAAGGTGTCATTGGCATTGTTAGCTGCTACAAATTTGCTCACAGGAAGCCCCATTTTGTAGGCATATAAGCCAGCAGTAAGGTTACCAAAATTTCCACTGGGAACCGCCACAACCCAGTCCTTTCCTTCTAAGAGATTTTTCACCTGTTTGTAAGCAAAGAAGTAGTAAAGCATCTGGGGGAGAAAGCGTGCCACATTGATAGAGTTAGCACTGCTTAACACACGTTCCTTTTTGAGTGAGGTATCCGCAAGGGCTTGTTTTACAAGGGCTTGGCAATCGTCAAAAGTGCCATCTACCTCTACTGCTTGTATATTAGCCCCTAAGGAAGTCATTTGGTATTCTTGGAAAGGACTCACCTTTCCCTTGGGGAAGAGAATCACTACCCGCACACCTTCTACCTTGTAAAAGCCGTTGGCTACAGCACTTCCTGTATCTCCAGAGGTAGCTACTACCACTGTAGTAGGGTTATTCTTGTCAGAGAATTTGCCTAAACAGCGCGCCATAAAGCGTGCTCCTACGTCCTTGAAAGCCATCGTAGGTCCGCGAAATAGTTCCAATACAGAGGTATTGCTCAAGAGTTCCCTTACAGGTGTATCGAAGACAAATACCTCTTCTAAGGTTTTTTGAAGTTCTTCACGGGTAAAACTATCCGTTACGTATGGATAAAGCGCCTCTATAGCGATTTCTATATTGCTTTTTTGAGTGATTTCTTCAAAGAAAGAAGAGGGTAGGGAAGGTATATATTCAGGGACAAAAAGACCTTTTTCCTTTCCCAATCCCCTTAGGGTAGCTTCCTTAAAAGAGACGATCTCGTCCTTATAGTTGATGTTATAATAATTCATTATCTATTGATTTTCTTTTTATACAAAGATAGGATATTTTTATGATTAGCCTGCAAAATCGTCTAGCATATCCAGAGAAGGGACAAAGAAAAGAGTCCCTGTTTCGGCGGTACTAAAATCTAACAAACGGTCATAATTACCCACAGGATTTCCTATGAACATATTGGTGAGCATCTTTTCTACAGTGCTAAATGTGTTGGCATAGCAAATAAAGTAAGTTCCCATTTGGTGATTTATAGGGTCGTGGAAAGGCATATTATCTCTGACTACTTTCAGATCGTCTCCTACATTGGCAAGGGCAGAATGTGCATTGGAGGGCTTGGTATCCTCATCCATTTCTATATCCATCTCCTTACTACGACCTATGACTTTTTCTTGTTCACTTATAGGCAACGCACGCCAAGCATTCATATCGTGTATGTATTTCTGTACAAATAGGTAGCTTCCTCCTTGATAATCAGTGTCTTCATCTCCTACTACAGCAAACTGTTCTCTTTCCTCTCCTTGAGGATTCTCAGTGCCATCTACAAAGCCAATGATGGCACGCCCGTCCCAATATCTGAACCCTTGTACATTGACAATACAATCAGCTACAGAACGCAATACATCCTCAATGGTTGTGGCCATATCATAAGCCAAGCTTGGGTTATGCGCACGGATATGAAAATGTAGGTCGCCTTCGGTGGCTACTGCTGTATGCTTGCTGCCTTTGATAGGCTTAAAATCTTTGAGTTCTTTAGGGAGTGGTTTAGGTAAGCCTAAAGTAAGCCACCCGCTATGGCTAATACCAATAGTTACGCTTGCACGGGCTTCAGGGAAGCGATCGGCTACTGAGTTATTGAGGTTTCCTACCAAACCACATACCTTGGAGAAAGCAATCTTGAGCTGAGTTTTGTCCGCTTCTTTTTTGAATGTCCATACCAAGAATATGGTATTATTATTAGGCAAATCAGTTACCTTCTGATAATTCTTCATATTTTATCCAATATAAAACTCTAAATAACAGCGAATTATGTTATTTGTTTTAGTTTATCTTCGTCAGTGGCAAAGATAAGATATTTCTTTGGGCTTTGCAAAGAGTTTTTGTCCTTGTTTTAGAAAAT
This sequence comes from uncultured Capnocytophaga sp., assembly GCF_963525585.1. Lineage (NCBI taxonomy): Bacteria > Pseudomonadati > Bacteroidota > Flavobacteriia > Flavobacteriales > Flavobacteriaceae > Capnocytophaga > uncultured Capnocytophaga sp. The sequence continues at coordinate 75,881 of NZ_CAURLX010000006.1, forward strand.
AGCTTATATACTACGTATCAAATATAATAGGATATTTCCATTGATTTTCTTAAAAAGATATGTGATGCTATATCCCCCTATAACATCCTTTTCCATAAAGCTGATACTTTTATGTGAGATAATATAATTCTATTTTAAGCAATCCAAGAAAAATCTATCATAGT